>DYJM01000184.1 GCA_020723125.1 Acidithiobacillus ferrivorans | reverse complement strand
ATTGATATATAAGGACTTAAATTAAGCAGAGTATCTAAATTTTAACAAAGTTCTGAGAGGAGAGATGACAATGAAACGACGTGAGTTTGTAAAAGGTGTGAGTGTAGCCGGTGCGGCGCTGGGAGGGATGTATCCCTCAGCCATGACGGGCGCTGGCGCCAGTGGTGCCGAACCAGGCCAGCAGCCAGCAGCCGGAGACATTCCGCCTCGACAATCCGGAAAGAAGAAGAATCTGCTGTTCTTCTTTACAGACGAGGCATGCCCGGCAGCGGGAGCCGTCACCGCCACCCTAAGCTGGGTCGCCGCGAAAACCGGCAATGACTTTGAAGCCTACGTCTGCATCCGGCCCAAGACATGGGCCGGCAGAATACTGGCTTTCAACGGCCATGGTCACCAGGAACAGTTCTACTACCTGGCCAATTTCTACGAGAAAGTGCTCTACTGCTCGCTAACGGAAAGCCCCGCCGTGCAGTTCAAGCGCGAGGTAATGGCCTTCGGGGGCGATGTGATCAGCAGCCGCAAACCGAAGGAGTTGGTCGAGTTCTATCGCGATGTGTTCTTGTATTTCAAAATGCAGTGGCCGAAAGAGCTGATGGTACTGCCATCACGTCCAGCGTCAGAGGATGGCTTGTGGGTCCAACCCTACTGCTATCCGGACGTGTTTTTCCGGCAGGCGTTGGGAATATCCGAGGATGCCGCGGAGAATGGGTTCAAACGTCTGAAATCTGTCGGTGCGCAGAAGGCGTCGCTGCTTTACTGCTCGGACCGGACCGCGGAACTGGCGCGGGCGGCCGGGCTGGATGTGGGAATTGTTGATTTGATTCAGCCGGGCGACACCTACGGAACGATCACCTGCCGCATCGCGGACCGCTGGATAAAGCGTGCCAAGGGAGTCGCGTTCGGGGACCCCGTGTGCACTCTGAAGTGGCAGCCTCACTATATCCGCGAGAGATGGGTGACCTTGTATCAACCGACTGAGTGGAAGTCCTTTGTCCAGACGGTCGGCCGCTATGCCAGGCAAACCGGGAACCATGTCATCTACGGCAACCAAATGGTGAAACCCATGGACGATAACGTGGTGGCCGCCTTTTCAGAGCAGGGCATGGTGATGTCGCTGACAGGGGTGGACGCCCGAATCGGCACTACATTGCAGTCGCGCAAAGCCCTTCCGGTAGATTGGCTGCGTGAGGCCCGGGCGCCGTGGGAAGAGGAATGCAGTGATGCATTCCTGCAGGAGCAGGCGCGGAAGGGGGGAATCCCTGTCTGTTTTCTGTTCTATGCCGCGGACCTTGGTCACCTGCCCGTCCTGTCCCGAGTTCTGGACCTGATGCTGGTGGAAGGACTGAAGTGTGGATTGGCTTTCCCCAGCACGTGGTATGACTTTCAACCGGAATTGCTGGAGCAACTCTACATTCCAGTGGACCACGGGGGTGTGTTCCCCAATGTGGAGCCTCTCATGGTCAGCGCGGGCGTAGGCCTCGCGACGGAAGCGGAAGGCTATCTGGATGCCTCCCTGTTTGCCTCCTCTCTGCGCGAGGCCAGGCGCTCCATCGCGAGGCACGTGGGGGAACGGCTGGTCCCGATTGGCTACTATTCATTCCAGGATGCCAACCCTTGGTATAAACACCAGTCAGGCCGACCGCCCTTCAATGCCTTGGAGAAAGCCGGTTTTGACTATGCGGTTACGTATAAGGACGAAGACAAGCCAGCACGCATCGTTCACGAGAGCCGCAAGTTCATGGCTATCAACCAGCAAAACAAGCAGTGGTTTTGGCATTCTTGGCAGACCGACGTGTCGTACGTTCTGAATAGGCTCAAGGAATGGGAAAAACAAGTTGCCGCAGAGGAGCATCCGCATGGATGGATTATATTTTCGTTTGACATGCCGTCCTACGGGCTGTGTCCTCATTACCTGCGCGGAATGGAGGCCTTGGTGCAAGCAATGACGTATGCGGCAGCCGGCGGAGCGCAAAAGAAGCTGTTCCTGGCAAAACCGCATGAAGTCGTGCGGTATGCGAGGATTCTGCACAAGAACCAGCAGATCTGAACCGCCCGTTGCATAACTGGAAACATGAGAGGAGACATGACAATGAAACGACATGAGTTTGTAAAGGGAAAGGTGGTTTGTGAGTTAAAGCAATACAATGGTAAACCCACTGTATTTGTAAATGGTAAACCTTATTTCCCAATGGCTTTCCTCTCATATTTTCC
>DYJM01000001.1:34220-60195 GCA_020723125.1 Acidithiobacillus ferrivorans | reverse complement strand
ACATTGATTTTGTCGAACCAGTCCAGAAAACGCTTGACGTTGTCGCCACTATAAATGGCCCCATGCTGTGGGCAGAGGTATTGAATATCCAATTGACTTACCCGCTCTATCCAGTTTTTCTTGGCGGCATTGGAAGGCATCCAGCGTTCATGAAAATATTTGGCTTTTTTGATATGTTCTTCAAAAGCGCGACCGGTGTTATCGCGGCGATCTACCCAGGCCTCATGGCCGGGGGGTAATAATGCGGCACCCACATCCCCGGAAAACAGGATTTTAGCTTCTGGGTCATAAACATGAAAATTGGCTGAAGCATGCAGGTAGTGAGCCGGTATAAATTCCAGCCGCCGGCCTCCAATCATCACCTCCCCGCCTTCATCCGAAATGTTTTGCAGTGGTGCATCGAGCGCGCCATAATGTCGAATAAAACCTTCCCATAGCTTGGGAATGTGCCATTCCATTTTATCGTTACAGGCATGCCAAAGCGGCAAGCTGGAAGCAATATCGGGGTCCTGATGTGAAACAAAGGCGGCTTTCAGGCTGGAAGGCGGAATGACCGCCACCATGGCTGCAAATACCTGGGGGAAAATCTCAAATCCTCCCGGATCAAGGATGATGCTTTGTCCCTTCGACTCCATGACGTAAACATTGGAGTCAATAACCCGATGTTCGTCCTGATCATAAATGATCCACCAGCGATGGCTGCCTGCTTCAAAGACGGGTGCTGCTTTCATGTTCCAGACTCTCCAATTGATGGCGATAGCTACGAATCGCCTGCGCGACGGTGCGGACGGCTTCGCCCATGTCCCTGGAAACCCGCATCAGCGGAGCTCCGGTACTTTCTGCAAGGGCTGCTTCGATTCGCCCGTTGGTGACGATGTATTCCTGTTCTTCAACACCTTCCTGAAGCGTTTGTACGGCTTCCAGTAATTGGGCCAGAATGTTTCTGGCGGCGGCTTCCTCTTCATGGATGGTTGTTTGCCATTTGTTCCGGGTGCTGATCAGGTTGGGACAAGCCTTGTCATGCAGCGGGCTGTCACTGAGCATTTCCTGGAATGATTGCGCAAAGCGCTGATGCTGCAAAATGCGCATATAAGCTTCAATGAGTGGCGCGATGCTTTCCTGAAGATGGGAGGCGGATGTCTTTAAAATGGCCGCCCTTTCCCGGAAGGCCTGGGCGACCACGCCATAACCGGCCAGGGCATTACCATGACGCTTGACCAGCACCATGGCATTGAGGGCGCGCCGGTCAATATCACGCAATGCCTTTTCGATACTTTGCCTTGCCGCAAAGGACGCATCGACGACCCCCATGATGTACTGAATATCCATCAGGCGGCTCCTTTGCAGAAAATATCCATGATGGTCGAATCATCGCCATGCTCAATCACATGGTTAGCCAGTGTGCCGGCATCAAGAATCAGCACCACATCTCCCTTTCCGGAAATGGTAGCGCCCTGGTACCAGTTCTGTTCAGCTAGGAAATCAATGGGTTTGACCACAGAATCCTCGTTTCCAAGCACTTCAGAGACCATAATCAAGCCGCGCTCTGTCAATATTCCCTCTACAGGTTCTGATCCTAAACGGAGGGGGCGATCATGAAGAAGCCTGCCGAGATCGACCATGGGAATGACTTCAGTACCATCCACCCGATAGACACTGCGACCACTCATGCGATGAATCCGGCTTTCCTGAATGTCCAGCAGACTTTCGATACTGGATACCGGGAGAGCATAGATTTCCCGCCGCAAACGCAGATAAAGCACGGGCAGTACTGCCATGGTCAGCGGAAACTCCATGGAAATACTGGTGCCTAAGCCCGGTTTGGTCTGAATATCCAGGCGCCCACGCAGCTTGCGCACGGTTTCCTTGACCACATCCATGCCGACACCCCGTCCGGAAATGTCAGTAACCTGATCATTGGTAGAAAATCCCGGGCGGAAAATCAGTTCAACGGCTTCCTGTTCCGAGAGGCGCGCCGCCTGCTCTGCCGTGATGACCCCCTTTTCTACCGCTTTCCGGGTGACAAACTGACTGTCAATACCGCGCCCATCATCGGAGACTTCAATACGCACCTTATCGCCCAAATGGACAGCGGCAACTCTGATTTTGGCACTGCGCGCCTTCCCTGCGGCCTGGCGATCTGCAGGTAACTCAACGCCATGGTCGAGACTGTTGCGCAGCAAATGGGTCATGGGACCAGACAGCGCATCGACCACTGCCTTGTCGATTTCAACGTCCTCACCCACAATTTCGAGCGTTACTTCCTTGCCGAGTTGCCGGGAAGCATCCCGGACTACTCTGGGCAACTGCTGAAACAGACGCTTGCAGGGTTGCATACGCAGACGCATGACGGTGCTTTGAATGTCGTTGACGGTGATGTCCACCTCGCGGGCGATGCGCAGCATGTCTTCATTTTCTTCGCCCAGGTTGCCGATGGCAGAACTCAGTCGGTTACGGAGCAAAACCAGTTCACCCACCTGATTCATTACGGCGTCCAGACGGGCGGCATCGACGCGCAATGTAGTATCGGCTGCTTCTTGCGCAGCGGCGGCGCTGCTGCGTACGGGTAGTGTTGCTTTGCTGGCATTCGTCGCTTCCGGGGATGGGCTGGTCGTTGTACTGACCGATTGTGTTGGCGGAGCAATCTCGGCAGTGGCTTGTTCTGATTCTGCCGATTTTGCAGAAACGGGTGCGGTAACGGCAGGCTGTTCATACCCCGGCGCTTGCTTGCCGTACAGTTGATCCAGCACCTGCTCAAACTCTTCCGGCGAAATTTCGTCACTGTTCTGTTTGCCCGAACCCGGAGTATCGCTCATCCCCGGAGCCTTGTTTCCATAAAGAGCGTCCAGAGTGGCCTCAAATTCTGCGTCGGTAATTTCATCCGCTGCAGTCTCTCTGGGAGATGCGGATTCCGTGTGTTCCAGGAACAGTCCAGATTCACCAGCAGCTGTGGGTCGCTGGCTGACCAGTAGCGTGCCAGATTCACCAGCAGCCGTGGGGCGCTGGCTGACCAGTGGCGTGGCTTCCGGAGGAAGGGGGTTGGAAGGTGTTGCGTCACTTTCGATCGGTCCATTTACAGAAACTTGCTCTGCGTGTTTTCCTGCTGCCAGTTCCTGAATAAGCTGGCCGAGTTCTTCTGGTCCTGGTCCGGGATTTTCTCCACTGGCAAGCTGTTGCAGCATGTCATCAATTACGTCAAGACCGCGCAGGATGGCGTCAATCATCGCTCCATTAACGACCAGGGTATGGGAACGCAGCTTGTCCAGCAGATCTTCCAGGTGATGGGTCCAACTGACGAGGTGCTCGGCTTCGAGAAATCCGGCACCCCCTTTGAGAGTATGAAAAGCCCGGAAGACGGAGGCGAGCACCTCATCATTGTTCGGATCGGATTCCAGACGCAGGGTGTCGTCCTGCGCTTTTTCGAGGAGTTCCCGAGCTTCCGGCAAGTAATCCTGCAGAATTTCCATATCCATGTTTTTTAGATCCCCAGTTCTGCCAGCAAGCTATCCACTTCTTCCTGATTGATGCTGGGATTAGCCTCGGCTGTTATGGCGTTTTCCTCTGTGATATCACTGGCTGACTCCATACCCGCTTCTGCCAGAGTAAGGCGGATACGTTCTTCAACGGCCTGAAGCAGGGTGATGGCCTTTTTCAGCCGTTGACCGGCAAGATCCTGCCCCTGTTGGCTGGCCAGAATAACGAGCAGGGCGCTTTCAATGTCTTTCAGGGGCTTATCAATATAGCTATTGTGCGTGTTGCGAATGGTGCTTACCGCATCTTGCGCTCTTTCGACAGCGGCAAGAGTGGCCATGGTCTGCTCTTCGGTTAAGCGCAGGGCTTCTTCCAGAGGGTTTTGTGCGCCGGACAAATTTTCTTCGGCAGTATTGGCGATTCGCTTCAGGCCTTCACGCAGCAGTAACTCGGTCTCACTGAGCAGACGATCAGTATCCAGCGGATTTGCTGTGCTCATCACTGGCCTCCCTGAGCCGCCTGAAGACGCTTGAACACGCTATCCAGCTTTTCCTTCAATGTTTCGGCTGTAAAAGGCTTGACGATGTAACCGTTGACTCCGGCATGGGCCGCTTCCAGGATGTTTTCGCGTTTGGCTTCAGCGGTAACCATGAGCACCGGGATATGTTTGAGTTGCGGGTCTGAGCGGATGGCGCGCAGCAGATCTATTCCCTGCATATTGGGCATGTTCCAGTCGGAAACAACGAAATCAAAGGGTCTGCTGTGCAGTTTCTGTAGTGCCTGAACGCCGTCCTCGGCTTCATCAAAATTGCTGAAACCGAGTTCGCGCAACAAATTGCGTACAATGCGCCGCATCGTAGAGAAGTCATCCACCACTAAAATGTGGATGCCCTTGTCGACCTGGTCAATACCCATAAATGCTGATCTCCTCCTTGAGTCGTACTCCACCCGTTGTGTAAGGAAAAGCAATTCCTGTACCACCTGTCTGGATGGAGTAGTGCAGATGTTCTGCCTTTCAATACGGCACATCTCCGGGAAAACTGAAGTCGGTTGATTAAATCCAAATCCAAAAAAGGCAGATGCCGTGGGTGCTTTGTAGCGACTTTTGTTCTGAGCCGTTGTTGTTCTTGGCGAAATCCTGCGCCCGTCAGGAGAGCTGTTTGAGCCCGCAGGGCGAGTTCTCTCCTGACAGCAGGATGAGCCGTAGAACAACAGGCGAGGAACAAGGGAGCAAAAAGCACCCACGGCATCTGCCTTTTTTGGATTTGAGGATGCTTACATAATCAATCAGCCGCGCTGGCTGATGTTGCCTGCCATGATCGGGTCAGTCCCGGCCTTGCTGGGGTTTTGAGGAGCGACCACCACGATACTCACACGACGATTCATGACCAGGCCCTTGGCAGTATTATTGGGTGCTACAGGGTGGTACTTGCCATATCCGGCAGCGACCAGATGACGCGGGTTGACCCCATGCTCAATAAACAGTTCGACGACGGATACGGCCCGCGCTGCAGATAGCGCCCAGTTGGAGGCAAATTGCGGGGTACGGATGGGCAGGTCGTTCGTGAAGCCGTTCACCTGTATTTGATAAGGTACCTGCGCCAGAACTTTGGCGATATTGCCTAAGGTGCTGCGCGCATTGCCGCTGAGCTGCGCCTGCGCTGATGGAAAGAGAATCTTCGCATTCAAGTCAATGACAACACCCAGGTTGCTGCGATGGATGACCACACTGCCCTGATCAATCAATGGCTTGAGTAAGTCCTTCATTTGCGCTTCAATTTTTTGCATTTCCGGATTTGCCGGGAGTTTGGGTTCATGCGCTCGGGGTGATACCTGACCTTGCTGCACATGGGGAACCGGGTCCAGGGTGGCTACTTTCGGTAATGCCGGCAGGGCTACCGGGGTTTGGATCAGGCTATTGGTATCCGATCGTATCGGTACGGGTGACCAGGGATGACCACTGAATGCGGATACTAACGTTTCCGATAATACCTTGTATTTTCCTTCATTTACTGAAGAAATGGCATACATGACCACAAAAAATGAGAAAAGCAGGGTAATGAAGTCAGCGTAGGAGACCAACCATCGTTCGTGGTTTTCCCGTTCCTCTTCTGCTTTCCTTTTGCGTGCCATTCCATATCCTCCTGTGTTCTCCATCTACCCAACCATTAAGTATAGTCGGTTTTTGTGTTTACAGTGTCCACTTGGAAAATAGGCGAGGTTTATGCCTGATCAGGCTGGCTGTGCAACGGCATGAATTCTGCTGAAAGGTCGTCAATACAGGGTCAACCTTGTTGGATTAGTCAAATTTTTGACATATGAATAGATGCGAGAAGGAAGCAGTCATGGTCAATGGTGAAACCCGGTTGGATAAATTGTTTGTAGATGCCAATCGTTTGACGTTAAAAGCAGCGTGCGATCGCGCACTCCAGTTCCTGGTGAAAAACCAGCAAAGCATGCAGGTCCTGGTAGGTCAACCCGGCACTTTCATGGGGCAAGCAGATCTACTGTACGATGATGCGGCGCATGAGAGTCTGATTCTGGATGCGCTGACGCCGGAAGCGGCCAATGCTCATGCGCTCGCCGGTGAAGACCTGCTGCTGTGGACTGGTGATGCATTGCCCATTGGTTTTCAGACGGTGGTTGTAGAGCAACTTATCTGGCAGCGTTTTGCCGCCATTCGTATCCAGCGACCCGAAATGGTTTTTCAATGGCAAAGGCGCAGTACATTGCGTGCAGCAGTCGATTCGTCCAATAAAACTTCTGTATTATTAAAACGTTATGGAGCAAGGGCTGTAGAGGGTGAATGTGTGGATATTGGTGCCGGTGGTATGCGTATCGCCATCACCGCGCCACAGGACTATCCGGTGACTCAGGGTGAACTCCTGGCTCAGGTTCAGTTTAAGTTTCAGGGGCAAGCCTGTTCAGCGGAGGCTAAGGTCTGTCATCTGGGGTCAGGAATTTACACCCAGGGTGGAGTTCAGCACTTAGGTTTGGCGTTTATCCATTTGCCTGCTGCGCTGGAGGATAAAATTATTCAGTATGCGCTACGTTACGATCGTGAATGTCTACGCCGTGCCAGTCGCTAGGGATTGATCCTGAATGGGAACAATAATCTGGGCTTGAAGTTCAGCCGGTGGTAGATGGGCAGCACTGGATGGTTCAGTAGGTATTTCGGGATGTTCTACAATCCATTGTCCAAACTGTCTGGTTTCCGGGAGAAAATAGAGCGGGGCCAGCGAGTTGCTTTGGAGTGCGCCGTTTTCCGTTTGGGGTAGTATCACCATTACCATGGGGATCCCTGACGTTTTGGCAAAATGCGGAACCTGGGAATACCGTATATTGAAGTGTTCGGGAGCAACCAGTAAAAAAGTGATCAGCGCTTCGTCCAGTGACTGTAACCAGACAAATGGTCCTTGACTGGGAAGATGCAGTAAGGCAAAGCGTTGCAAGTCGGTAAAGCCAGGCATGGGCGCAATACAGTGCCATATTCCCTCGTCGGCAATGGAAATTGGGCCGAACCGGGTATCATAGGTTTTCATCAGGCTGTGTCCTTTGTGTTGCCAGCATCATCAACGGCTTTGGGCTGTTGATTCAGCCAGTGATTGAATGCTTCCGGGGCTGAGCTCAGGGCGGACTGGTTGGCCTGTTTGACGGTCTCCAGTAATTCTTCACGTAAAATAGTGACATTGTCACTGCTTTCTATGCCCAGGCGTACCTGCCCGTCCTCAATACGGGTCACTACAATACGAATATTGTCTCCAATACATATGGCCTGACCGCGTCGTCTGGTAAGAACCAGCACGATTCAGGCGCTCCCGATCAAATGGCGTTCAGCCGATGATTTTGCAGTACCCAGGCCTGAGTATGTAGCGGGCTGTGCCCCGAAAAAAATCTCCCAGGCGCCCTGATTAAAGCGTTGCAATGCGCTGATAATCTGACCATTTAGCTGATTTTTACGGATGATTTCGTTTAATGAATGGCGTAACTGCGCATCAGTGGATGAATTTTTTGAAGGTCGCCGTGCTGCTGTCATGCAGCTCTGAATGTCGGCAAAACAGCGCATTTTTTCAGTGGCAATCCGCTGGAGTTCAGCCATCTGACCTGACTTCAGGCACTCAGTCTCGTCATCCAGCAAGACCTGCAATTGTTCGAGCAGCAGGCTTTCCTGAGAATCAGTCGAATCGTTGAGATCCATGATCGGCTCAGGCTGACTTGTTGTTACTGGCAGGCATGAACTGCTGATTATCCTGGGTCAGGCCCTGGCCAATTTTGAGGGGAGAAATCTGATAGGTCCCATTGGCTAAGGCGGCTTTGATCTGAGCGAGCTGATCCGTATGACCAATATGCGTATCCTGAGCAGCCAGCAATTGCCGAGCCTGTGGTGAAAGCGTGAGATGATCCTGTGCAACGGTGCTCGCGGCAAGAGCTTGTCCGGAAGATTTACCGGAGTCCGGGGTGGACCTGCTTACTGCCTTATCGGTGTTACTCCGCGTGTCTGCAGTTGGTACTCCTGCAAGTGAAGAATACGGATTGATGGGATTCATGGGCTTCTCTCCTAACGTATCTGCTGCCATGGTCACTACTACGACACATCAGATCAAAAACTAAAGCGACACGGTCAATGAACTACTCTGAATTGGCCTAAAAGTCTACCACGACACGCCCTTGTGCGGTTACTGTCCCCCGGATTATGCGACCTGACTGCAGGTTTCTGACCATGATGCTCTGTCCGGGGCGACCGTTTTCAATGGCATCGGCAATGGTGGCAATACGAATCCCATTGCCTTCGGCATAAAGGGTTACCTGCTCCCCTGCATGGACCACATCAGGGGCATTCAGCATGCTCGTGGTAATGGGTTGTCCGGCTAATGTTCCGAATCGCAGAATTTTTCCGATGGCTTCCTGGGGCGAATTCAAGGTGTTGCCCCCCAAACCGCTGGTATCCCGGCGCACGACAGCCAGATCTCCAGCCTGCAGAATGGATCCGGCCGATAGGGGCCGGGAAGCAATGACGACACGCTGATCCATTTGGATTTGTACGGGTAAATACAATTGCCAGGGAGAGGGTGCCTGACAGCGAACCTGCACGGTTTGGTTGCCGTAGGGGTTGCTATAACCAAAATACGCCACTTTCAATTTGCTGCAGGCAGGAAAATGAATGCCTGGAGCAGGTCCGTCCAACTGAATATGTATAGCCGCTGATTGATCCGGTAAATGCGCCCGCACAAAATTCCGAACCACCTCACGAATGGTTGCGGGATTTTCCACGGTAGCCTGAGCGCCGGGGCTGACCACGGCGGAAATCGCCGCGAGCAGCAAGCTGGCAACCATAGATTTTATGCTGTTTGTGAAACTGAGCTTCATAACCCCGGAGCACCTCATGCAAATAGGGTGTTAGTCAACAAATGTAAGCAAATAATGCGCCAGACTTTCAAGAAGGCTATTTCGTCCAGTAGTTTCTGAATGCGCGCAGCGGGAATGGTTGAGCGGCATTTTTTTGCCGGTCGCGCCCTGAGGATTGAAGCGGAGCGGCTTTTTTCTGCCGTATGGCATGCCTAATGAAGGGATGATCAGGGGATAATTTATGGCATGCATGTTGCTTAAAGATGGTTGTGAATGATTTTAAGGAGCTCACGAGAATGTCGGGATTGTTAGATCAGGCTCTGGATCCTCTGGCTGCGGCACTTAAGGTTACGGGTTACCGGCAGCAATTGCTGTCCGCCAATATCGCCAATGCCAACACGCCCAATTATCGGGCGGTAGATATTCCGTTTGCTCGGGTGATGCAAGCCGTTCAGGCGGGTGACACGGGCAGTTTACCATTGAGGACAAACAGTAACCGGCAATTTTCTGAAACCGGCAATGACGCGAGCATGGCTGCTTTTGTGCAATATCAACGTGGCAGTCAGGTAGGGCTGGATAATAATTCGGTAGACATGAATCGAGAGCAGGCAGATTTTTTGCAAAACAGCGTGCGTTACCAGGCCGATCTGACCTTTTTGACCGGTAAAATTAAAACCTTGACCTCGGCCATTACAGGAACAACCGCTTAAACATGCAGGAGTAAGACTTATGTCATTGTTTTCAGTTTTGGATGTAGCGAGCTCGGCGCTGACCGCCCAAAGTTATCGGCTTAATGTGGTCGCCAGTAATCTGGCCAATGCCAATTCGGCAACCAGTTCAGATGGTCAACCCTACCGGGCCCGGGAAGTGGTTTTTGCCGCGCAACCTTTTGCCAATGCTGGCGCTCCCGCCGGGGTCAATGGCGTACGGGTGGTCGGGGTCATCAGTAAACCCGGGCCATTCAAAATGGTCTATCAACCGGGGAATCCGCTGGCAGATAAAGAAGGCTACGTCAAAATGCCCAATGTGAATCCCGTCGATGAAATGGTCAACATGATTTCGGCTTCGCGGGCCTATCAGGCCAATGTGAATGTGATGAACACCACGAAATCCCTTTTGCAGAAAACCCTTAGCCTTGGAGCCTGAACATGAGCGTCAATTCTCTGACATCCAGCGTCAATCCGTTTTATCAGTCGTTGCAGACCAGTTCGGCCAATAGTGCCAATACAGCCAGCAGCGGCGCCAGTGGCCTTGCCAGCGAAAGCACCTTTTACAATCTTCTGGTTACGCAGCTCACCAATCAGGACCCCCTGAACCCACTCAGCAATCAGGAACTATCTTCACAGTTGGCACAATTCAGCGTGGCCAATGGCGTCCAGGCGATTCAGGGTTCGCTGAGTTCTCTCATGGATCAAATCAATCAGAATCAGGGATTGCAGGCTGCTTCCCTGATCGGCAAGTCGGTAACCACTTCAGGGAATCAGTTGACCTTGAGCGGCGGCAGTGCCGATGGAGCTTATAATCTGGGCAGTGCCGCCAGTGCAGTGGACGTGCTGGTACAGAATAGTGCCGGTCAGACGCTGGCGGTTTTACCTCAGGGTGCACAGTCTTCGGGAATGCAGACTTTTAGCTGGAATGGAGAAAGTGCCAATGGGAGCGCTTTGCCGCCAGGAAATTATCGGTTTTCGGTACGGGCCGTCGATGCCAATGGGGATGCGGTCACGGCTACACCCTACATGTTTGGCGTGGTGAATGGCGTCACTTTGGGCAGTTCCGGTCCTACCCTGCAGTTACAGGGGCAGCAAGGCTGGGTGCCATTCAGCTCTGTGCAGAATATTATTTAAGGAGTTTGCAAAATGGGTGCATTCAATACAGCGTTAAGTGGATTACAGGCAGCTAATACGGATTTGCAGACTCTGGCTAATAATATATCTAACGCCAATACGGTAGGGTTCAAAAGTTCCAATGCCGAGTTTGCCGATGCCTATGCTTCCGCCATGGCCAATACGGCGCCAACCGATGGACAGGTGGGTATTGGTACTACCGTGCAAACCATCGCCCAACAGTTTACTCAGGGAAATATTGAAACAACCAGCAATCCTCTGGATGTTGCCATTAACGGCAATGGTTTTTTTCAGTTCAACTATAATGGTTCAACGGTTTATGGCCGTAATGGACAGTTTCATCTGAATAAGAACGGCGTTATTGTGGATGCCAACGGTGGAGAACTGATCGGGATTCAGGCGCAAAATGGTAAACTGACCGGTGCCAGCGGCCCCTTGACCATCAGTCAGAATGCCATTGCCCCACAGGCAACATCCACCTTGAGCTTGGGCCTGAACCTGGATTCAATCAATACCCCCATCAGCGGTAATATCAATATTAATGATCCAAGTACCTATAATTATTCGACCACAACGACGGTTTACGATAGTCTGGGTACTCCGCAGTTGTTGACCACTTATTATCAACTATCGGGTACGACAAGTTCCGGACAAACCTGGAATGTGGATTACTCGGTAACGGGAACCAATGGTCCCAGTGGTGTCACTTCTGGTAGCCTTGGAATCTTGCAATTCAACAACCTTGGCCAGGAAACCGGCTCAACTTCTAGATCTATATCCGGTATTTCCTGGGCTGATGGCGCAGCTCCCAGTACCGTTACTGTCAACTTCAGTGGCAGCACGAATTATAATTCTCCCAATTCCGTCATCACCAACAACAGTAATGGTTATGGTGCCGGGCAATTATCCGGGCTTTCCATTGATGCCGGTGGCAATATTTATGGAAGATACAGCAATGGTGAATCCAAACTCATGGGACAAATCAGCCTGACCCGATTCCCCGACAATAATGGTTTGCAAAATCTTGGAAATAATTATTGGGCAGAAACCTATGTTTCGGGACAACCCCTTTCCGGTGCCCCGGGTAGTTCCAATCTGGGCGTTTTACAGGCCGGGGCGGTGGAACAGTCCAATGTGGATCTTTCCAAGGATCTGGTGAATCTGATCGTGGCGCAGCAGGCTTATCAGGCCAATGCCCAGACCATTAAAACCCAGAATACGATAGTACAGACGCTCTTGAGTTTGTAAGAGGATAAGTCATGGATACCCTTTACATTGCCATGAGTGGCGCCAATGCCATTCTGCAAAAGCAGACGGTTACGGCGAATAATCTGGCTAATGCCAATACCACCGGATATCGTGCGGATCTGGCCCAGTTCAGCGCCTTGCCGGTGTATGGGCAAGGTTTACCGACCCGCGTCTATACGGCTACGGAAACCCCCACTGTAGATTTTCAGTCCGGCCCCGTAGTGCATACCGGACGACCTCTGGACGTGGCAGTGAATGGCCAGGGCTGGCTGACTGTTCAGGGGCCTGATGGTAAGGAGGCTTACACCCGGGACGGGAATCTGCAACTCAACGGCCAGGGTATCCTCATGACGGCAACCGGGCATCCGGTGCTGGGCGTGAATGGCTCGCCTATTTCCCTGCCGCCGATGCAGTCTCTGGTCATTGGCAGTGACGGGGTGATTTCCGGGGTGCCGGTAGGCGGTCAACCCAATGCTGTTGTCACAATCAACCAGATCAAGCTGGTGAATCCTCCGGAAAAAGGCTTGCAGAAAAATCCCGATGGACTATTTCAGAATACTGATGGCAAACCGGCTGCTGAAGATGGCAATGTGGTGCTGGAGCCTGGAGCGTTGGAAGGCAGTAATGTGAATCCCGTTAATGCCATGATCCAGATGCTCGAAGATACCCGCCAGTTCGATATGCAGACCAAGTTGATGCAGACCGTTTCCCAGGACCGGCAAAGCGCCAATCAATTGCTGGTTCTGTCATGAACAATCAGGAGCAATGAATCATGATGCGTTCTCTTTATGTAGCAGCAACGGGCCTGGAGGGTGAGCAGACCAAAATGGACGTTATCGCCAACAATCTGGCAAACGTCAACACCACCGGATTCAAGCAGTCACGCGTGGTTTTTCAGGATTTGCTCTACCAGAATCTGCGGCAACCGGGTGCGCAGTCTTCGCAGACTACCCAATATCCCTCAGGACTTCAGCTCGGCACCGGGGTGCGCGTGGTTTCCACGGAACGCCTGATGACCCAGGGCAACTTGATCCAGACCGGCAATGCGCTGGATGTGGGGATCAATGGCCAGGGCTTTTTCCAGATCATGCAGCCCAACGGGACCATTGCTTACAGCCGGGACGGTACTTTCCAGATGAATAACCAGGGGCAACTGGTCACCTCCAACGGCTATTTATTGCAGCCACCGGTAACCATTCCACCCAATGCCCAAAGCATTACGATTGGTAGCGATGGGACCGTGTCGGTAGTGCTGCCGGGGCAGGCCCAACCTCAGCAGGTGGGGACCATCCAGCTCGCCAATTTCATCAATCCCACCGGCCTGCAAAGTATTGGTGACAACCTGTATTTGCAGACGGGATCTTCCGGCGCGCCGCAAACCGGTCAGCCCACCCTCAATGGTTTGGGTTCCGTGCAGCAGGGTTACCTGGAGTCTTCCAATGTCAATGTGGTATCGGAATTGGTGGATATGATCGCCACGCAGCGTGCCTACGAAATCAACAGCAAGGCGGTATCCACTTCGGATGCCATGCTCGGATATCTCACCCAGAATTTGTGAGGCTGATAACATGACTGCGCAAGCCATCATCCACAAGGTTCCCTTGCATTTTCCAGTATCCTTCGGAAAAGTCTGGATGGTTTTGCTGCGTCTGGGTTTCCTGATGATGCTGGTGTTGGGCTTGACGGCTTGCGCCACCTTGCAGGGGCATCATGATCTCAAGCCGCTCAAACCCTTACCCATTCCCGCAGAACCGGAATCACTGGCGGCCCATGCCCCCAACGGGTCCATCTGGCAGGCGGGCACCAATATATCTTTGTTCAGTGATAACCGGGCCAATCGGGTGGGCGACCTGATTACCGTGTTGATTCAGGAAAACTCCAGTGCCAGCAACAGCACCAATACCGCCATCAACTCTTCAGATTCCTTGAGTGCAGCGCTGACCAACTTTTTTGGGATCACCCCTGCTTTTGGTAGCGTGGCTGGCAAGGCCTTCAGTCCCAGTATGGGGGCAAACAGTGCCCAGAAATTTGGCGGCTCCGGTGCAACTACCCAAAGCAATACTTTTAGCGCCACTCTGGAAGTAACGGTAGTGAGAGTGCAGAGCAATGGGAATCTGGTCATTGAGGGTTCCAAAGAAGTGCTGCTCAATGGCGGGCATGAGTATATCCGGGTCGCCGGAGTGGTGCGGCCGGCTGATGTGACGCCGCAAGATACCATTTTATCCACGCAAATTGCCGATGCGCGTGTGGAATATAGCGGCAATGGCAGCATTTACTCAGCCGCACGAATGCCCTGGCTGGCGCGCTTTTTCCTGTCGCTATGGCCTTTCTGAGGAAAAAACAGATGCCCAAGCTTTTGCGAATCTCTTATGCAATCATCTTGATGCTGATCATGATGACCTTTACCGGATTGTTTTCCGCCCAGGCCGAAACAATCCGCAATCTGGTGTCGGTAGGCGGGGTGCGCAGCAACCAGTTGGTCGGCTATGGTTTGGTAGTCGGGCTGAATGGAACGGGTGATCAGGCTACGCAGGTACCTTATACCACCCAGTCTCTGCTCAATATGTTTCAGCGTTTGGGCATCAATTTACCCGCCTCTGTTGCCACCAACCTGCAACCCAAAGATGTGGCTGCAGTGATTGTGACCGCACACCTGCCACCTTTTGCGCAACCGGGACAAACCATCAATGTCACGGTTTCCGCAGTAGGTAATGCCAGCAGTCTGGCCGGGGGTACCTTGCTCATGACGCCCTTGAAGGGCGCCGATGGACAGACTTATGCCGTAGCCCAGGGAAATCTGATTGTCAGCGGTTTCGGGGCGAGCAGTAACGGCTCCTCAGCACAGGTAAATATTACTACGGTTGGAACCATTCCCAACGGGGCCAATGTGGAGCGGTCTGTTCCGTCGGGTTTTGATCAGGCGGGGCCGATGATACTCGAATTGCATAATCCGAGTTTTACGACGGCGGCACGTATTGCCAATGTCATCAATCAGCAGTTGGGATATGGGGTAGCAGAAGCACTGAACGCCGGAGAAATACGGGTCAATGCACCCGGTTCGCCCGGAGCGCGGGTCAATTTTCTGTCGCAAATCGAAAATCTGGATGTCAGTCCCGAAACACCACTGGCCAAGGTGGTTATTGATGCCCGCAGCGGTACGGTCGTATTAGGCCAAAATGTCACGCTGGGTGCCTGTGCGGTGGCCCATGGCAATTTATCCGTGACCATTTCCCAAAAGTATCTGGTCAGTCAGCCTAACCCCCTGGGCGCGGGGCAGACAGTGGTGGCGCCGCAGGCCAATGTGAAAGTTCAGCAGCCCCAGGCGAAGTTGTTGATGTTTGAACCGGGGGTCAGTCTGGAAGCCGTGGTACGTGCCCTGAATGCAGTGGGAGCAACGCCTACAGACTTGATTGCCATTTTGCAGGCCATGAAAGCGGCGGGTGCCTTGCACGCGCAACTGGAAGTCATATGAGTGCTGCCATCAATCTGACCGCTACAACGCGCTCTGCGGAGTTTGGTCCACAGGCTGCGGCTGCTGCCGCCAGCGATGCCCTCAACTTTTCCGGTCTGAACCAGTTGCGTAGTGAGGCCCAAGCCCACAATCCAAAAACCATTCTGGCTGTCGCCAAACAGTTTGAGGCGGTTTTGCTGCAGGAGATGCTCTCATCCATGTCGGCCACTTCTTTCGGCTCGGATTTAACCGGAAAAAATTCAGGACCGATGCTGAACTCCCTGTTTAACCAGCAGATTGCGCAAACCGTCAGTCAGGGGCAGGGTATAGGTATTGCCCAGACCCTGGCCAAGGAAATTGCTACGCGTTACCACCTCCATTGGGGTAAGCAGGACACCTCATCGGCAGGGACCAAGACGATGACCATGCCCGCCCGCAATGCGGCCTTATCGGCTCCGGTCATGACCTCGGCAAGCTGGGCCAAGCCTTCGCAGAGTCTTCTGGAACAGGCCAAGTCCTTTGTGCAGTCCATCCTGCCAGCCGTGCAGGCTGCAGCACAGAAGTTGGGCGTGGCACCTACGGCCATTATTGCCCAGGCTGCTCTGGAAACCGGTTGGGGGAGTCATGTGGCCGGTAACAATCTTTTCGGCATCAAGGGGGGCGGTTCCTGGCTGGGCAGTTCGGTGGATAGTCTGACGCATGAATTCGAACACGGCATCAATGAAGTGGAAAATGCTGTTTTCCGTGCTTACCAGTCGGTCGGCGACAGTGTGCGTAATTACGCCAGCTTGTTGATGAATAATCCCCGTTATCGCGGGGCATTAGGGCAGGGTAACAATATTGCCGGATTTGCCGAAGCCTTGCAGCAGGGCGGTTATGCGACCGATCCGCAATATGCGAACAAGCTGGTGGCAGTGGCAGACAGCCCGCTCATGCAAGAAGTGATGAGAGACGTGTCGCTGGCTAAGGCAGGTAGCTAAACTTTACGCCTTTTTGTGTCGTTACGAGAATATGGAATAGTGCGGGGACATGATCGAAATATGGATGGTCAATCGTTGGCGCAGGAACTGGAAACCGTTATCCAGTTAACGATGGTCTTTGAAGAGCAAAGACAGTGGCTTGCTCGTGGTGACTGGACCCAACCCATGCCCAAGGCCGATGTCCCGGAGCTTTTGGGCAAGCGACTGTTGGTTCTGCGTGCCAGCAATCAAAAGGCCACGCCTTCCAAGGAACTCAGTGAGGCGGTATTGGCTCTTCAGGAAAGCTACAGCGCCTTGGATCATGCCTTGCGGGTTGCCGGTTCGGGTTTAGGGGAGGCTCTGGTTGTGCTGCGTCAACAAGCCGGAATTGTTTATGGTAGTGGGGAATATACGGGCCGTTCATTGGGGAGTGCATAATAATGTCTGGGATCAGTGGGCTGGTGAATAATGCATTGTCCGGTTTGCAGGCCGCACAATCCGCCTTGCAGGTGGTTGGGGACAATATTGCCAATGTAAATACGCCCGGATACAGTCAACAAAGCGCAGTGCAGTCAACAGTTGTCCCTACCGCCATTGGCGGCCTTTATTATGGAAACGGAACTCAGGTCGATTCCGTGCAACGCAGTTACAGCAGCTTTTTACAGGGTCAGGTCTGGACGGCCACTGCCAGCGCCAGCGGACAGGCCAGTTTATCCAGCTCCCTCCAGAATATCCTGGGTATGCTCAATAATGGCGGCGTCAGCTCCCAGATCAGCCAGTTTTTTTCCGGGGTCGCACAAGTGGCTGCCAGCCCGGATGACATTCCCGCCCGCCAGAGTATGCTCAGCAATGCTCAGACCCTCAGCCAGACATTTCAGTCATTGGGTCAGCAGTTGGCCAGCGTAGGCAGCGGAGTGAATCAGCAGATTACTGAGTCCGTTGCCCAGATCAACAGCATCAGCAAGCAGATTGCACAATTGAATGTCCAGATTTCTGCTGCGCAGGGCAATCCCAACGGGTCACCCAATGATTTACTGGATCAGCGCGATCATCTGATTACCGAATTAAATAGTCAGGTGGGTGTGCAGGTGCTTAACGAGAAGAACTCCCAGCTCAGCGTTTTTCTGAGTAATGGACAGGTGTTGGTGGCAGGTGGGCAATCTTTTGCTCTGCAGACCCAGAGTAGCCCATACAACCAGCAGACTCTGGATGTAGGTTATGCCAGCAACGGTGCAGACATCTCCAAAAGCCTCACTGGTGGTACCCTGGGTGGATTATTGCAATTCCGCAGTCAATCGTTGAATCCTGCTGAAAATGGCTTGGGTCTTTTGGCAGATGGTATTGCCTCGGCCTTGAATGCCCAGCAGGCGCAGGGCCTGAATTTGAACGGTAGCAGCGGTTCAGCCTTGTTCAGCACAGGTGCGGTGCAGGTATTCGCAAATACGCATAACAGTAGTGGCGCTGCTTCCGTGCTGGGCACCATTACCAACGTCGGAAATCTCAGCGGCAATGATTATATTTTGACCAAAAGTTCAGGTTCCGTATGGACCTTGCAGGACCGCAGTACGGGAGCAACGGTGGCAAGCACTTCCGGCTCTGTATCTGGGAGTACGACGACCCTGGATTTTTCCAGTGAAGGATTCCAGTTGCAGGTGTCCGGAACTGCGGCAGCAGGGGACAGCTTTCTGGTAGAGCCGACGCGTCAGGGTGCCGTAGGTATGCAGACGGTGCTGACTGATCCTGCGGGCATTGCCGCCGCCAGTCCGTTTGTAAGCAGCCCCGGCATGTTGGTCAGCGGCAGTCTGCAGAATAATAATCTGGGTAATATGACCCTTTCTGCCGGACAATATGTCAGCGCTGCCGCCCCCGGCGCAGTAGTTCTTAACAACATATCTCCATTTCCGACAAATTTGCAGATCACCATGACCAGCGGTGCCAGTCAGGGAGGTTCAGCGACCTTCCAGATTTCTTCCGGGTCGGGTACGGCCTCGGTGATAGCTACCGGAACTGTCAGCCTGGGTGGTTCCGGTACGCTCATCGACATCCCGTACCCCAAGCCTACAGGCGGTTATTGGCAAGTGAATCTCAGTGGCACTCTGGCGGCTTCCGGCGATGCGTTTACCTTGAGTCCCGGCGGGGCGGGGAGTAACGGCAATGCCCAGGCGATGGCCGCGCTGGCCACCAGCAAGGTCTTGAACAATGGAACTGCGACTTTTAATGATAATGCCGCGCAATTACTCACGCAGGTGACCAATCAGGCCGCTCAGGCCCAGAATAATGCTCAGGCCCAGCTCACGGTTTTGCAGTCGGCCCAGGCCTCGCAGCAAGCGGTTTCCGGCGTGAATCTGGATCAGGAAGCCGCCAGTCTGATTCAGTATCAGCAGGCCTATCAGGCGGCGGCGAAAGCCATTTCGGTGGGCAGTACCCTGTTTCAGTCATTGATACAGGCTCTATAAGGAGAACAGCATGCGCGTCAGTACCCAGGAATTTTATCAAAGCAGCCTGTATTCCTTGTTGAACCAACAAAGCACGCTGAATAATCTTGCGCAGCAGCTCTCCACCGGCAATGCGCTGATCAACCCTACCAATGATCCTGTGGGTAATGCTCAGGTTTTGGACCTCAATACCAAAATTGCCAATCTGGGTAGCTATCAGCAAAGTAATACTTACGCTCAGCAGGTACTCAGTATGAGTTCCAGCACCTTGCAAAGTATCGGTACCCTGATGAATCAGGTGCAGCAACTGGCGGTGCAGATGAATAATGCCACGGTCAATTCCAATGACCTGCAAAATGCGGTAACGACCATGCAGGGAAACCTGCAGCAACTGGTGCAACTGGCCAATACGCAGGATGCCAATGGCAGTTACATCTATGGTGGGTCCAATGCCCAGACGCCGCCATTTCAGCTACAGAGTGATGGCACTGTTCAATATATGGGCGATTCGAGCCAGAAAACCCTGCAAATCGGCCCGGGGCTGACAACGCCTGTTTCTCAGGCGGGTAATGCGATTTTCATGAATGTCCCGGCAGGAAATGGCACTTTTACGGTAACGGCTTCCGGCAGCAATTATTTGAATCCGGCAACTTCCGGAGCAACGGCTACGGATGTAGGCAACACCACCATGGGGCCGGGCAGCGTGCTGAATCAGGCGACGGCGGAGAGCCAGTTTGTGGCCAATAATGCTCAATACGAAGTCAGTATCAGTAATACTTCCAGCGGCCTGACCTATACGGTCAGCAGTGGCACAGGTGCGGTTGACAGTTCAGGATGGACAGCCAGCTCCGGAACCGTTGTCAGCGGCACTTATACGCCCGGACAAAGTATTGACATACCCAGTACCTTGGGCGGCAGCCCCTTTATGACCGTTGCGACCAATGGGCAGCCGGTATCGGGGCAGACCGCCCGATTTACGCTGGCTGCTGCAAGGCCCCAAAGCATTTTTCAGACGTTCAGCGATCTGATTGCCGCCTTTACCGGCGGTTCTGGATCTCCCGGCGCTAACACACGTCGTTCGCAAGACATTAGCAATGCTCTGGCAAATCTCAACCAGTTCCAGACCACACTGCTGAGTACCCAGGCGCAAATTGGCGCGAATATCCAGCAGGCCCAGAGTGTGCAATCGCTGAATGCCAATCTGACCCAGCAATTCCAGACCGACCGGGGTAATATTGCCGATGTGAGCTACCCCCAGGTGATTACCCAGTTTCAGGAAAGCTCAACGGCGTTGCAGGCTGCACAGAAGGCATTTGTGCAGGTGCAGGGGTTGAGTTTGTTTAATTATATTTCGTGAGTTTGAAATAATCATGCTAATAGGTTAGAGAATGATAGAAACCGCTGGTGCTGTAAAAAACGGCTTAGGGACTTTAATGACGCTGAGCTTTCTGGCATGAAAACTGGGAGCGAGGCTAATCCTATATGACTCGGAATTCTTACGTCTGGGAATCCCTTGATACGGTGGATAATGATTCAGAAATAGGAGCCTACCACAGCAATCCTCGTTCCGATCTGATGGCATTACTTAGTCGGTCGCCGCGTCGGTTTCTGGATGTGGGCTGCGCATCCGGTGCTCTGGGGACTTGGGTGAAAAGCATATATCCGGAAGTTGAATTATGGGGTATCGAATCCAATAAAAAAGTGGCGCAAGTTGCACATGCTGTGTATGAGAATGTTATTGTTGGAGATATACAGGAAGTTGATTTTTCCGAATGTGGGCTTAGGAATGAAAGTTTTGATACGCTAGTTTTAGCTGACGTATTGGAACATGTTTTTAATCCATGGCGAACTCTGGTGCGTCTCAGGTCGTTGTTGACCTCCGATGCCCAGGTGCTTGTGAGTTTGCCAAATGCGCGGAATCTCTGGATCATTAATGAGCTTTCAGCCGGACGTTTTACCTATGAGTCTTCTGGTATTCTCGATATTACCCATCTCCGATTCTTTACCCAAGAAGAAGGGTTGCGTATGCTTGAAGAAACGGGCTATTCGGTTGAAGCCATAGGCTATGGAGCCGATAGTCGTTTCATTAATACCCCGCATCCAAAGAAATTTCCAGCGAATATCGAGATGGAACATCTTGTATTCAAAAATATCGACTATGACAGCTACCAACAACTGATCAGTCTGCAAATCTTCTATCGTGCTACTCCGATCAAGTCAGCCGCTCTGCGGCCTATGGCAGATTCGAAAGTCTCGCCACTAAGCCCATTTCATGGACATTTACATCAATCTCTGGTCGGAAAGTCCCTTCTGCACGCAGGTGATCCTCAGCGGACGAGTTACGCCGTCCTTCTACACTTGTATTATCCTGATCTTTGGCCGGAGTTTCGGGAAGCCATCGCCCGCATTCCCGGTCCGTGCGCTCTCTACATATCATTAAGCGAGGGGCGTGAGGACGGGCTTGCTCAGATACTTCAAGATCGCCCGGACGCGGTAGTGATTCGCCATCCCAACCGGGGCCGCGACATCGCCCCGCGACTGGCGCTGGCCAAGGCAGCCGTGGCTGCTGGACACGAATTCTTGCTGTTTATTCATAGCAAAAAGTCCCCGCATTTGCAGAAAATGAAGCCGGAGCAGATTCATGTTGACTTCCTGTCCCATGGAGATGGTGATCGCTGGCGTCGCGAATTGTTGGACAATTTATTGTCACCTTCGGTGCTGGACCACGTTCGCGAACGGTTCAACAGTGCGCGGTGGGTTGGGATGATCGGGCCAGCAGGATTCTGGTTACCCTTGGATATGGGGGTGGATGCGAATCGTTCGCAAGTCGGCCCGCTGTTGGACAGATTGGGGATTATGATAGATCCACGTCGCTACGGGTTTTTCGCGGGTAGTATGTTCTGGGCACGTGCACAGGCGCTTGCTCCACTGCTGGCCCTGGATCTGAAACCTGACGATTTTGAGGAAGAATGTGGCCAGGTTGATGGCACGCTGGCCCATGCCATGGAGAGGATATTCGCGGTGGTTGCGGAGCGTGCCGGTTTTGTGGTGGAAGATACGACAGGCCATGAATGTCTGAGGCCGTTGGGTCCACTGCTGCCGTGGTTGGCCGCACAGCGCTGTTCCCCGCAAGAAAGCTTATGGGCTCAACAAGCGCTGGTGAATGGAATTTCGTCGTGGGTTGTTTCTCTGCTAGTGATAGAAAATGGTCGAGAGGCTTACACACAGGCCACGCAAGCCAGTCTGTCGCAGCAATGGTCGCTGGCGCGAGTAGGGTCTGGAATTGCCGGGAATGACCCGGTGGTTACTATAAACACCGCCTTTGCAGAGATGAGTCCAGGTTGGCTCGCCTTCATGGACGCCGGCGACCAACTCGCCCCCGACGCCATCTTCCGCATTCAGATGGCCATCCAGAACCACCCCGAATGGCAACTCATCTACACCGACGAAGATTCCCTCACGGCCGATGGTCAGCACGTCAATCCCCACTGCAAGCCCGATTTCAACATCGACTACCTGCGAAGCCTCCCGTACATAGGTGGCTTGCTGGTCATCAAAAAAGAACTTTTTGAGGCGCTTGGCGGTTTTGATCCGCAAGCCGATGGCGCGGAAGATTACGATTTCGTCCTGCGGGCCTGGGAAAAAATCGGCGACGCCGGTATCGGTCATATTCCAGAAGTGCTTTACCATCGCTTGCAGGGTGGCGGGCACTGCAACAAGTCCGTTGAGGAAATCCTCCAGGTCAGTAAGGCGGTTTTGCGGAGGCATTTACAGCGCCTCAATATTGCGGCGGAAGTATTGCCCGGACCTTTCCCGCCCGCCACTCGGGTGCGTTATCCCCTGACTGGCACGCCTCTGGTTTCCATCATCATTCCCACCCGCAATCAACTCGGCTATTTGCAGCGCTGCGTGGAATCGCTGATCGAGAAAACCAGGTATGCGCAATATGAAATTCTCATTGTCGATAATGACAGCGATGATGTCGAGGCGCGCACTTATCTGGACATGCTCGCGGTGCAGGAGGAGCAATTGGGCGGTCGCTTGCGCGTACTCAGGCATCCCGGTCCTTTCAATTTCTCGGCCATGAATAACCGGGCAGTGGAACAGGCGCGGGGCGATTATATCCTTTTGCTCAATAACGATACGGCGGCACTGCATGACGACTGGCTGGATGAAATGGTCAGCCAGATTTTGCGTCCGGAGGTGGGTATAGTTGGCGCAAAACTGCTTTTTCCCGATGGCAAAATTCAGCATGCTGGCGTGATTCTGGGAATGCGTGGACCGGCAGAACATCCCTTCATTGGTCAGCCACCCGAATATCGGGGCTATTTTGGCCGGGCCATGCTGACCCAGAATCTATCGGCAGTAACGGGAGCCTGTCTGTTGATCGGGAAATCCCTCTATCAAGAGCTGGGTGGGCTGGATGAAAAACAGTTTCAGGTTTCCTACAACGACATTGATCTCTGCCTGAAGGCACGCGAAGCCGGTCATAAAATTGTGTTTACCCCTTGGGCGATGCTCCTCCATGAAGGTTCCGCCAGTCAGCGTGGTGAAGTCGAGAAAAAACCCAGCCCCGAAAAAGAAAAACGCTTTGCCGGCGAAAAAATGGCCTTTTATCAGAAATGGCTGCCACAACTGGCTTTTGATCCCGCCTATAATCGCCATTTGAGTCTGGCGAGTACGGATTTCTTGCTTGAAGATCAGGCTGCCCTGACCTGGGATCCGGAATGGCGTCCGCGTCCGCGCATTCTGGTGCATCCGGCGGACCGGGAAGGTTGTGGAGAGTACCGGATCATCTCTCCCATGCGTGCCCTGCAAAAGGCGGGGAGGGCACAAGGCTGGGAAACCATGCGGATTTTTGAACCGGCAGAAATGGAACGTTTTTCTCCGGAAAGTATTGTGCTGCAGCGGCAAATGGAATGGCCGCAAATCGAGGCCCTGGAACGGCACAAAAAGCTGCTGAAAACCTTCCGGGTATTTGAAATTGATGATCTGATCACCAATTTGCCGGTGAAAAGCCTGCACAAGGCCCAGATACACAAGGACATCGCCAAGCGTTTCCGCAAGGCAGCGGGTTTGTGTAACCGTCTGGTGGTCGCGACGGAGCCCCTCGCCAAAGCCTATAAAGGATTCGCCGATGAGCTGCGCGTTCAACCCAACTGTATTGAAGACGCCATTTGGGGATCCTTGCAGCCCCGCCGACGCGCCGAAGCCAAGCCCAGGGTCGGTTGGGCCGGCGGTGTAGGGCACACGGGTGATCTGGAGATGATCGCTGATGTGGTCCGCGATCTGGCCGACGAGGTGGACTGGGTGTTTTTCGGCCTCTGCCCCGATGCCCTGCGTCCTTACGTCCGCGAGTTCCATACCGGCGTGCCCTTACCCCAGTATCCCGGCAAATTGGCCAGCCTGGACCTGGATCTGGCTTTGGCACCCCTGGAGAACAATCCGTTCAATGAAGCCAAAAGCCACCTGCGGATTCTGGAATACGGAATCCTCGGCTATCCGGTGATTTGTTCAGACATTTTCCCCTATCAGGGAGATTTTCCCGTCACCCGGGTCACCAATCGCTATCGCGACTGGGTGCGGGCCATCCGTGAGCAGATTGCCGATCGACAGGCCCTGGCAATGGCGGGCGACCGTTTACGGGAACATGTGCGCGCCCACTGGCTACTGGAGGAGCATCTGGACGACTGGCTGGCGGCCTGGCTGCCCTGAGGCTCAAAGCCCGCTGTCTTCGTAAAGATCATCCAGGGACAGGCTGATGGCTAATCTTCCACAGTCCAACTGGAGGATATCGCGGGGGTCGAGTGTCTGCTCTCCCCAAGTGCCCCCTTCGCGACTGAACAGGCGGGCGTAAACCCGCTCCGAATCTACCAGAAGATAGTAATGTAACGCATGGATATCCCGGTAGGCGAGCCATTTTTCCCGCTGGTCGATGGCGGCGGTAGCCGGAGATAAGACCTCGGCCAGAAAGCAGGGCGCGCTTTTGTACAAGGGATGATTGTCTTCTGGATCACAGACCAGCATGACATCAGGATAATAATAGGCCTGATGGGTGGAGATGCGCAGCTTCATGTCCGCCATGAAGGCACGGCATGGGCGACCACGGCTGACTGCGCGCAGATGAAAAAAAATATTACCCGCAATACGGTTGTGTCGCTCGCTGGCACCGGCCATGGCAAACACTTCGCCAGCCAGATACTCACTTTTGACATCAGCCAGTGCTTCGGCATCAAGGTACTCTGCTTCGCTCAGGCTTCGATGCTCGGTACAGGCGCTCATGGGTTACCTCGGTGATGAAGGGCCATTGGCGATGAATGTAGCCTGTAGGGGCTGGATCCTCAAGCTCTGGAAATGGCCGGTTTGCCCGGAAAGAAGAGCGGCAACATATTGCCACTTTTGAGTCGGCTTAATGTCAGATCTTGGCGCAACTACCATCAAATATGCCTTGATCAGCTTTATCCTGCTGATATTCCAGCGTTATATAAATTTGGTACTGATTTTGCTTCCGGTCTTGAGTGTTGGTGCTGCAAGCAGAAGGACAGGCAATGGCCATATCAGGTGTGATCAATACAAATACTTCGACTTTGAACACGCTGGACGCACTCAATGGCACCCAGGGTGGCCTTGATACTTATTTGCAACAGCTATCTACGGGTAAGCGTATCGATAGCCCGGCTGATAATCCGGCAGACTACGCCATCGCCCAGCGTTTTCAAACCCAAATCAATGGGCTGAATCAGGCCATTGCCAACGGCAACCAAGGCGTTTCCCTGGTACAGACCGCCACTGGAGCCGTCCAGAATCAGATCAATTTATTGCAGCAGATTCGGAGCACGGCAGTGCAGGCAGCCAATGCTTCCAATACCAGTTCAGATCGCCAGGCTCTGCAGGGCGTGGTCAGTCAGTTGCTGGCCCAGGTGCAGACCATTGCGACCCAGACCCAGTTCAACGGTCAGAACTTGCTGGATGGCACGTTTGCGGGTGCTGCCTTTCAGGTGGGTGCCAACTCCAACCAGATAATCCATGCGGCGGTGGGAAATGCGCAGACTTCAGCCATGGGCGATCATATACCCGCGGTTTCCCCGTACAGCGATAGCTACGGATGTAATGGCTCCTTTGTGAGCGGCGGTTTTGCACCCGGAGGTGCCTTTACCATCACTCCTGCCCAGACCAGTGCTTACTTTGTCTTCAGCGGTGGAACTTATGATTTCTATATAT
>DYJM01000001.1:0-34120 GCA_020723125.1 Acidithiobacillus ferrivorans | reverse complement strand
GCCCAGACCAGTGCTTACTTTGTCTTCAGCGGTGGAACTTATGATTTCTATATATTTCGCGGTCAGCAGAATGGGGGAGAAATTGGTAGCAAAATTAAAGTGACATTAACGGGGAACCCGCCGGATAGGCAGGAACTGAATAAAATGGCTGCAGCCATTAGTAGCGCAGGAATCAAAATATCTGGCACAACACAATTGGTTAATGGCACACCTGTACTGAAATTGACCTATCCTGCCAACGACAAGGACATTTCCTTTAGCGGTCCACCCTATGTAACCAGTGGAAGCTATGATTATAACAGTCAAACAAATGAAATCACCGTAACATTGCCTGATAGCGCGCCGCATCTGAATTCACTGCTCAGCGCTGTGAACCAAAATGTGGTTTCCGTAACTAGAACCGGTTCATCTACCCAGCTGACATATCCTGCCAGTGGGCAAGGAGATGTTTTCATAGCAGATTCTAACATTACCCAGAACCCGCCAACTGTAAATAGTAGCAGCGGTAGTATCACATACACCCAGAATAATGGCGGGTCGGCTATGGCTCCAGACTCAACCGGAATGTTTCAGGAGGTTCACATAGAGAATGATGCCTTCAGTTCCAGAGGAACACTGATCACCAGTAATACGCCTGCCTCAGAGGCGATTATCCCCCCCAATACCTATTACGGCTCCTTCAGTTCCGGAACGGGGAGTAGCGGACTGAACATCCAAGGCCCATTCGGTAGCGCGCAAGTGGATGTCAATACCGAAACCGAATCGGCAGCAAGCATTGCTGCGGCCGTCAATGCCGTATCCCAGCAGACAGGAGTCACGGCCAAGGCCTATACCAGTGCCTCTTTTCTGGTGGCTACGGGAAGCTATACCTTTACCCTCAGTAATGGGAGTAGCGGTTTACCCATGAATGCCGTGAACATTTCTGCCAGTGTGAACAATGCTGCCGACGGCCAGCCCAATTTGAATGCCTTGTTGACGGCCATCAACCAGCAGACGGCAGTAACCGGCATTGCTGCCAGTAGCCGGGTAATCAATGGTAAACCCGAGCTGATTCTCACCAATGCCAATGGCAGCAATATCAACATTTCAGCTGGGTTAGTCAATGGTCAGTTGGCATCCACGGCCCTTGCCGCTGGCTCCACTGGCAGTTTGCAAGCCGTCAGTGGCAGCACTCAGGCCCTTATCGGTTATCCCATCAACAGTGGATCCCATACTGCGTTAATTCAGGGGGCGGTGCAATTTGCTTCAGCCAGCGCCTATCGGATCAATAATGGCGACATGATCGGATTCAGCAGCCAGGTCAGCAGACTGCAGAGTGGTTCGGCTCTGGCCGATATTGATGTGAGCACTCAGGAGGGGGCGCAACGGACCATTGCTATTGTGGATCAGGCCTTGAACTATTTGAACCAGCAAGCCAGTGAGCTGGGTGCCACCCAAACCCGGATTCAGGTTTCAGTAGCCAATGACCAGAGCTCGGCCACCAATATGCAGTCGGCCCAATCGACTGTTCAGGATGCCAATGTCGCCCGAACAACCGCACAGTTGACCAAATACCAGATTTTACAACAGGCAGGCATCTCGACCCTGGCTCAGGAAAACGCGCTTCAGCAGGCCTATCTCAAGCTTCTGCCTGCAGGCTGAGATGTTCAAAGCGATGAACATCATTGCTTCACCGCTAACTGAGTCGATTCAAGTTTTTTCGCTGGAGTGTCGTTATAGGGAATGTACGAGGTAAGTACATCTTGGCAAGGATGCCATTTCAACCCTAAGAAAGGAGCACGATCATGGCAATTTCAGGAATTATCAATACCAACACCTCAGCATTGAGTACGCTGAACGCTTTAAATGGTACGCAAGGAAGTCTCAATACATACCTTCAGCAGTTGTCCACGGGCAAGAGCATCAACGGTCCGGCGGATAACCCTGCGGGTTATGCCATCGCCCAACGTTTTCAGACCCAGATTGACGGACTGAATCAGGCGGTTTCCAACGGTAACCAGGGTGTTTCTCTGGTGCAGACGGCTACAGGTGCCATTCAGAACCAGACCAGCCTGTTGCAGCAGATTCGGACTACAGCGGTGCAGGCAGCTAACGCTTCCAACACCACTTCAGACCGGCAGGCTCTGCAAGGCGTTGTCAGTCAATTGTTGGCGCAGGTGCAAACCATTGCCACCCAGACCCAGTTCAATGGCAAAAATCTGCTGGATGGTACTTTTGCGGGTGCCGCTTTCCAGGTAGGTGCCAACTCCAACCAGATTATCAATGTGGCGGTTGCAGATACAACTACCTCTTCAATGGGTAACTATTCTACGACTGTATCAGGAGGGGCATACACAAGCAGCGGATCTTTTCAGATGGGTGGTTATGCTGCTGGTGGTGCATTTACGATCAGTGCCAGTGGTGCGGGTAATTTTACTGCCGGTTCAGGGGCAAGTGGTTTGACCATTCAGGGGAGCGCCGGTAACGCCACAGTGAATGTGAATTCCAATACTGAGTCTGCCGCCAATCTTGCCGCTGCGGTGAACGGTGTTTCTGCACAGACTGGTGTTACTGCTCGGGCTTACACCAGTGTTGCATTTACGGTTGCCACAGGTACATACACCTTTACTCTCAGTAATGGTAGTAGTGGTGCCCCAACCAATGCAGTTAATATTTCTGCTGATGTCACTAAGGGTTCCAACGGTCAGGCCAATATTAGTTCGCTGGTCACGGCCATCAATAATCAGGCGGCTGTTACAGGTATATCGGCGGGTACGCAGACTGTCAATGGCACTACGGAATTAGTGCTGACCAATGCGAACGGTGACAACATCAACATTTCGGCTGGTATCACATCTACCGGGGCTTTGAGTAGCGGGGGTCTCGCTGCTGGTTCCACAGGTTCCCTCCAGGCGGTCAGTGGCAGCGGTGTTTCGAGTGTGGGGGCAGCCATCACCAGTGGTTCTGCAAACGCCCTGATTCAGGGGGCGGTGCAATTTGAGTCTGCCAGTTCTTACGCCATTGGCAATGGGGGAAATATTGGTTTCAGTACCCAGGCAGCCAGCCTGAATGGCTCAGCGGTATCTGATATCAACGTCAGCACCGCCGCCGGTGCCCAGCAGGCCATCGGTATTGTCGATCAGGCCATCAACTATCTGAACCAGCAAAACGGTAGTCTGGGTGCCGTCCAGAACCGGATTCAGGCTTCGGTCTCCAATGATCAGACTACGGCTACCAACCTGCAGTCTGCGCAGTCGGTGGTTCAGGATGCGAATATCGCGCAGGCGACTTCGCAGTTGACCAAGTATCAGATTCTGCAACAGGCAGGTATTTCTACCCTGGCGCAGGAAAACGCCTTGCAGCAGAGCTACCTCAAGCTTCTGCCCTAAGGTAATGATGCTTTAACCAGTTTCTCTCCCACTTCTGCAGGGTGGGAGAGTTTTATCAGTGGAGAATGAACATGGATGCTCTCTCTATGGCAAGGAGTTTGCTATCTATACCCGGAGGCGCAGTTTCTGAGACGCAGCAAGGGAGTGAGGCGAATGTTCCGCCGACGCGACCGTCAACAGCGCAGCAAAATACCTTGGATATAACTTCAACAGCACCCAGAAACAAAACATTGCATCCTGAAAAAGTGCAGCAGGCCATTCAGAAATTACAAAATAATTTACCGGCAAGTGCTTCTGTTACCTTAGAGGCTGGTCTGGACCCGGACGGGACGCATCCCGGACAGGTTCTGGTGAAACTCATTGATAAAGGCACCAAACAAACATTTTTTGAATATTACATACCGGCCGAACAGGTCGTGAAAAGTGCTGAAACCGGAGACGCATTGCAACCCGGCAGCCTGATGAATACCAAGGCCTGATTTTTTTGAAATTTATTGTGCAGGAGTAAAAGATTTATGACCGCTTCGCTATCTGGTTTGGTCAGTGGCATTGATGTCCAGTCACTTATTACGAATTTAAGTGCGGCTTATCAGGCCCCTATTACTATCCTGCGAAATCAGCAACAATCCTATCAAACGACTTTAAGTGCCTGGGGTACCCTGCAAAACAGTCTTTCCGGTTTGCAGTCCGCCATGAGCAGCTTGCAGAATCTGGGCAATACCAATAATCGCAGCGTTACCCTTTCCAATGACAATGCGGCTTCGGCTACGGTCTCTGCCAATGCGCCGTTGGGCAGTTACAGTCTGAGTAATATGGTCCTGGCCCAGTCCCAGAGTATTTATTCCGGCAATTTTACCAGCGCCACCAATTCAGTGGGTACCGGTACCCTGCAAATTCGGGTGGGTAGTGGTGCTGTCCAGAATGTGACCATCGACGCTTCCAATGACAGTCTGGATGGCATTGCCAGTGCCATCAATCAGGCCAACACCGGAGTGAATGCCGCCGTTGTCTATGATGGCACCGGCTACCGCCTGACTTTGACCGGAAAGGGTACAGGGGTGAATAGTGCTTTCTCGGTGAGTACCAGTGGTGCAACCGGCAGCTTATCTTCGCTCAGCTACAGCAGTGGTGCATCAGGTTCCATGACCTTGAGCCAACAGGCTCAAAATGCTGGTGTCAGCATTAACGGTTTGCCGGTTACCAGTGCGACCAATACGATTTCCGGTGCCATTCCCGGGGTGACACTCAATTTGCTGCAGGCCAGCGGTAGTGCAACCCTGCAGGTTAGCAGCAGTAATAGTGGTTTTGTGACGGGTGTGCAGAGCTTTGTGAGTGCTTTCAATAAGACCATGGGCACCATCAACCAGTTGACCGCCTATAATGCTCAGACTGGTTCCGGTGGTCCTCTGTTGGGTGATGCTTCGGTGCAGAGTTTGCGGACCCAATTGCTGGATATGATCTCCGGACAGGGTATCGGAATTTCTTCGGGTAGCGCGTATAACTCCCTGGGCAGTGTGGGTTTGGGACTCACCAGCAGTGGTACGATCAGTCTGAATACCGGCACTTTGACTACAGCGCTCTCTGCTGATTTCAATACGGTGGCGGGCCTGTTCGGGCAGGCGGGCAGTACCAGCAACGCCAATGTCCAGTATCTCAGCGCGACCAGCGCTACGCAGGCCGGGACTTATGCCATCAATGTGAGCCATGCCGCGACCCAGGCCAGCACTTCGGGGAGTGCTGCCATACCTTCCGGCGGTATTCATCAGAGCGAAAGCCTGACTTTTGGGTCGGGGGCCAGTTCGGTAGTGGTGCCCTTGAGTTCGGGCAGCACCCTCAATGATATTGTGAATACCATCAACGATACATTGCAGCAGTCGGGCATGACGGGCATTACCGCCAGCGCCAATAATGGTTATCTGGAATTGCAGTCCAATGCCTATGGGAGCGCCCAGTCTTTCACCGTAAAATCCAACGTGGCGGCAGGTTCTGGCGGTACAGGCATTGGTACCAGCTTGCTCACGGCTACCGGAACCAATGTGGCGGGGACGATTAATGGTCAAAGTACCAGCGGTTCCGGTCAAACCATGACCGTCACTGGTCCGGGGAATGCTTCGGGCTTGCAGGTCAGCATTACCGGAAACAGCACCGGCAATCTTGGTTCGGTAACCCTCAGTCAGGGTTTGTATCAACAGATGAGTGCGCTTCTGAGCTCGGCGCTGAATACCCAAAGTGGTTTTGTGAGCGCCGCCCAGAATGGTATTACTTCTTCCATTAATGGCCTGGGGGCGCAGATTACAACCTTGCAGCAGTCGGCCGCCAATCAGACCGCTTTGCTTACCCAGCAGTTTGCTGCCATGCAGTCACAACTGTCTTCTCTGCAATCTACCAGTCAGTATCTGAATGCATTTTATTCTTCCAACAGTTCCAGCTCGTCCAGTTCGAGCTCCAGTGGTTAAGGGAGGTTTTAAGCTATGAGTGTAGCCACAGCGGCGGCCATGCAGGCATATAAGCAAGTCGGCAATCAGGGAATTTCCAGTGATCGTCTGGTGTTGCTGGGACTGGAAGGAATTCTGGAATATATCCGGCGCGCCCGTTTGGCAATTCAGGCCAAGGACCTGAGTGCCAAGGCCGATTCCATGGACAAGGCCTACCAGTTGACCGCCCACCTTTTGGCCAGTGTGAACTTCGAGCAGGGCGGTGAAATTGCCAAAAATCTCGACAGTCTTTATCGTTTCCTGTTAAATCAGTTGGCACAAGCCAATATTTTTGATGATTTGCAGGCGCTGGATGCCTGCCAGCCGGTGCTGGTAGATCTGCGCGACGCGTGGAGGGGACTGCTGGGTCATTCCTGAGGCATAACTTTCCGCATCTGAAGGAGTGACTGATTCTGGAGCAGCATGCCGTGGTACTGGAAGATGTGCTTCCCCTGAGTCTGGAGAAGGGTGAAGTAGACGCTGCGCGACGCGCTCGTCTGATGCTGGATAATCTGGCGCTTCTCAGGGCGCTCCTGGTGATGGATGATCACTTGCTGATGGACGACGACAACCGGGAAGCCATCAGTAGCCTGGAAACCAAAATCGATTTGCTGCTGCTCCTGGTGGGTAAGGGCATACAGGGGCTGGAACCTTTGCCACCATCTCATCCCTGCGCGCTGGGTGCAGAAGATCTGTATTGGGAGACTGAATCTTCGGCAGAGTTTCCCCTTGAGCATGGCCCGGTCTGCGTGGCCCTTTTTTTGCGCCCCAGGATTGCCATGCCACTGTTTCTTCCGGGCATCCTCCAGATGTCAGTGACTCAGCCGGAGGGCAACGCAGAAACGCTATTTCGCTATCATTTGCACTTTCAGCTAGACGCGCGCGTGCAAGAATCACTGGATCGACTAATATTCCGTCATCATCGGCGTTCCATAGCGCGGCAAAAGGATCATCGTTTGTCCGCAGAATGACAGGCGTTTGTTATGTACACTGAAGTCAGCACGGAAAACGGATCAACTCTGGAGAGGCGCAGCCTGTCGCAAGAAAGTTGCGGACTGGTTGGCAACAGTGTGCCTATTCAGCGGATGACAGAGATGCTGGCCAAGGTGGCGAAAACGGACACTACCGTCTTGATTCTGGGTGAATCGGGTACGGGCAAGGAAGTGATAGCCCGCTGTCTGCATCAGCATTCCTTGCGTAGTCAGGGTCCTTTTGTGGCGGTGAATTGTGGGGCGATTCCCGAAGAATTGATGGAAAGCGAGCTTTTCGGTCATGAAAAAGGCGCTTTTACGGGGGCTTTGGCCGCGCGTAAGGGCCGTTTTGAACTGGCCGAGGGCGGCACCCTCTTTCTGGATGAAATTGCTGAAATGAGTCCGCAAATGCAGGTGAAACTGCTGCGTGTACTGCAGGAAAAACAATTTGAACGGGTGGGCGGTGCGCGGGTGATGGAGAGCCATGTGCGGATACTGGCCGCTACGCATCGTAATCTGGAGGAGCGGATTCGGGAGGGCAGCTTTAGAGAAGACCTGTACTACCGTCTGAATGTTTTTCCGGTACATGTGCCGCCCCTGCGCGATCGCTCGGGTGATATCCACTTGCTCTTCGCCCATTTCATGGACAAATTGACCGCTGAAGGTCATCTGCCCGTTACCCTTGATGATGATTCCCTGCGGGCTTTGGATGCCTATCACTGGCCCGGGAATGTCCGGGAGCTGCGCAATCTGGCAGAGCGACTGGCGATTTTGCATGGCGGCGAAAAGCTTTCCTGTGCAGACCTGCCTGCCCGCATGCGCAATGTGGAAAATTTGGAGTTGCAGGATGAACGGCAAAGTCTTGCCGCCGTGTGGGCAGAGCCTTCGCTGAGCTTGCCGGAGCCGCCCTTTGATCTCAAATTGCATCTGGAAGAAATCGAAAAGGAATTCCTGCTGCAGGCGCTGGCGATGTGCGATCAGGTGGTTGCCCGTGCTGCAGAACGTTTGGGGCTGCGCCGGACGACCATGGTCGAGAAACTGAAAAAATACGGACTGAGCACGATCAGGGACGTGGATCATTGATGTCCGATGCAGGCTCTCCGCCCTTGCCGGATGCTTCGAGTCTTATCGAAGCGTTCAAACTCTTCAACCAAACTTCACAAGAACTGACGGAAGCCTACGGAGCCCTGCAGCAGGAAGTCCAACGCCTTTCCGCAGAACTGGCAGAGGCGAACGTGCGTCTTCGCGCCGAACTGCAAGCCAAGGAACAAATGCGTGAACGCCTTGCTTTGCTTCTGGAAATGCTCCCTGGCGCGGTATTGGTGGTGGATCATGAGGCGCTGATTGTGGAAATGAATCCGGAAGCAATTCGTTTGCTGGGAGCGGATTTGCGTGGTTCCGACTGGCAGGCCTTGCAACCCAGACCCATGTCGGGTCCCGGGAATGAGTGGTTGCTGTTACGTGGTCCTGGCAGAGATCAGCCGGTACAGGTGACACTTGCTGTCAATGCGTTGCCGGGCGAGGGTGGACAGGTGATTTTATTGCAGGATGTGACAGCAGCGCGCGCCCGTGAGGAGGCTGCCCAGCGCCGGGAACGTCTGGCTGCCATGGGAGAAACGATGGCAGGACTGGCGCATCAATTGCGCACACCTTTGGCCACGGCGCTGCTTTCTGTTTCACAGCTGCAATTTGAACGTGGTCCCGAACATTTTGCACGGCAACAGCAGCGCGCGCTGGAAAGGTTGCAACATCTGGATGCGACCATTGATGCCATGCTGCGTTTTTTGCGCGGTGCGGAGCAGGAAAGCGGCTCTGTGGCTTTGACCGAAATTCTTCATGCCTTGCAGCGGGAATGGGAAGCACAATTTCGTCAAAAAAATGTCACTCTGGAAATTGGCGATGCACGGGATGACTGGTTTTTGACGGGGACCCTGGCTGCCTGGGTCAGCGTCTTGGCCAATGTCCTGCATAATGCGCTGCTTTTCAGCAACGCTGGACAGTCAGTCAGCATCAGGCTTGAAGAAGTTGCTCAAGGCACCCTGCGCTTGAGCATTCGGGATTTTGGCCCGGGTATTGCTGAAGCGGATCAGGAAAAGATTTTCATCCCATTTTATACCACTCGCCGGGATGGCACCGGATTGGGTTTGGCTATTACCCGTAATTTTGTGGTGGCCATGGGGGGAAGCATGGAGCTGGAAAAGGTATCTCCCGGTACCTGCCTGGTGCTGCTGCTGCCGTTATGGCAGGTTGCCCAGCCATTGCCCAGCGGTTCAATGAGTCAGGAGTAGGAAGCATGGAGCAATACCAGGCACGCATTTTACTGGTTGAAGATGATGAATATCTGGCCGAAGCCTTGCAGGAGGGGCTGGAGGATCAGGGCTACCGGGTGCAATGGGCCGAAGATGGAACGGCGGCATTACGCCTGTTGGCGGCTAAGTCTTTTGATCTGGTGGTCAGTGATGTGCAGATGCGTCCCATGGATGGTTATGCCCTTTTGAAAAGCTTGAGCGTACAACATGACGCACCGCCGGTATTGATGATGACCGCCTGGGGTACGATTTCCGAGGCGGTGCAGGCTTTGCAAAATGGTGCGGTAGATTATGTGGTGAAACCCTTTACGGTAGATGTTCTGCTGGAAAAGCTGCGTAAATTTGCTATTCCGCATTTGCCGGCCGATAGCCAGGGACCTGTAGCGCAGTCTCCGGCCATGTTGGCAACGCTGGAAATGGCGAAAAAGGTAGCTTCCACGGATGCCACCGTATTGCTGATGGGCGAAAGCGGTGTGGGGAAAGAAGTGTTGGCCCGTTATATCCACCAGCAAAGCCGCCGTCAGGCGGGGCCATTTATTGCTGTCAATTGTGCGGCCATTCCGGAAACCCTTCTCGAAGCCACTTTGTTCGGGCATGAAAAGGGGGCATTTACGGGTGCGGCGCAGAGTAGCGCTGGAAAGTTCGAGCAGGCTCAAGGCGGTACGCTGCTGCTGGATGAAGTGACAGAAATGCCTGTTCAATTGCAGGCCAAATTACTGCGGGTGCTGCAGGAGCGGGAGCTGGAGCGGGTCGGCGGCAAGCAGACCATTACCCTCGATATTCGGCTGATCGCCACCAGTAATCGGGATTTGCGCCAGGCCGTGGCAGAAGGCGTACTGCGCGAAGATCTGTATTATCGACTGCAGGTTTTTCCCATACGGATTCCGCCATTGCGCGAACGCCAGGCGGATATTTTGCCGCTTTCCGAGCACTTGTTGAGGCGGCACTGTCAGCAGATGGGGCTTCCCGTAAAAGGGCTCAGTATGGCAGCAAAACAGCAGCTCTGCTTTTATGAATGGCCCGGCAACGTGCGCGAACTGGAAAATGCCCTGCAACGTGCGCTCATTCTCTCGGTAGAAAATGACATTCAAGTAGATGATCTGGGTTTACAGGGATCGTCTGCAAGCATACCTTTACCTGGGGAGAGTCCTACATTGGCGGTAGAAACTGCAGACCCGGTTGTGGCCCTGGATGATCTGCGTGCCCGCCATGAACGCGAAGCCATTGCCTTGGCCTTGAGCCAGAGTCGTGGTTCAAAGACTCAGGCCGCAGAGCGTTTGGGCATCAGTCCCAGGACTTTGCGCCACAAAATCCAGCGCTTTCGGGAAGCCGGTTATGATTTGGGATAAAACTGGCTCGGATATTGCTTGTAATTTTCAGGAAAAATAAACGATAGGTGCGACCATGAGCAGTGTAGATTCCCTGGATTCCCTAATGACGCAGTTGCGTGCTCTGGCTGATCAGGCACAGGGTGTCAAAGTGCCGGATAAATCCACCACCGGTCCCGACGACTTCGCCAACACCCTGAAAAGCCTGGTTGAGTCGGTCAATAATCAACAAAGTCAGGCGAATGCACTGCAGTCGGATTTTTCCAGTGGCGACAAGTCGGTCAGTCTCAGTCAAGTGATGGTTGCTTCGCAAAAAGCGGATCTTTCCTTTCAGGCCATGCTTCAGGTGCGCAACAAGCTGGTTTCTGCGTATCAGGACATCATGAACATACAGGCATGATTCCATGCGTTTCGGGCACTTGCGTAGATTCTGCTGATGGCGACTGAAGCCGCGACGAATCTCAACCTGGCAGCCGGAGCCGCACAGGTGCAGCGACGCTGGCAGGAGCTGCCGCCGAATCGCCGTCTGGGCGTATTGGTGGCTCTGGCTGCCGTGCTTGCCGTTCTTTTTGCCGTGATTTTCATGAATGGAAGCCCTTCCTACAAGGTGCTCTACACCAATCTTTCGGATCGTGATGGTGGGCAGGTTATTGCCGAGTTACAAAAGCTGAATGTGCCCTACCAAATCGGTGATGGCGGTACAGTGATTTCCGTACCAGCCAATCAGGTTTATGCGACCCGCATGAAATTGGCCGCAGACGGGTTACCCAAAGGTGCCGGCGTGGGTTTCGCCATTCTCGACCATGAACCCATGGGTACCAGTGATTTTGTGGAGCACGTCAATTACCAGCGTGCTTTGGAAGGTTCTCTGGAAAGAACCATTGCCTCCCTCAGTTCTGTGGAAGGTGCCAAAGTACATCTGGCCATGCCCAAGCCCTCGGTATTCCTGAGCGAGCAGGAAAAACCCACGGCTTCGGTGATGTTGAACTTGTATCCCGGTCGCGAACTCAGCGGCGCCCAGGTGGCAGGCATTGTTCATCTGGTTGCTGCCAGCGTGCCGGGGCTGATGGACAAGAATGTTACGGTAGTGGATCAGCATGGCAATATACTGAGCACCCGTGGCAATGCGGATAATGGATTACAACCTTCCCAGTTGGCTTACCAGCGTAGCGTGGACCAGCAATACGAAAAACGTATTCGGGCCATTCTGACCCCTATTGTCGGTGCCAAAGGCGTGCGCGTAGCCGTATCGGCAGATATTGATTTCGCCAAAAGTGAAAGCAGTTCGGTGAGTTATGGTAAGGGTCAGATTCTCAGCCAGCAGACCCATAGCACTTCCGGCACCGGTGGTTTCGGGCCTTACGGGGTTCCTGGAGCGCTCTCCAACACGCCGCCCGGCGTGGCGATAGCGCCCCTGGTTGCGCCGGTGGCTTCCAATTTGTCACCTGGAGCGCTTATTGCTCTTGCCCCCACCCTGAAAATGCTGGCGCCTACTGAAAGTAGTGCGGATTCAACCACCAACTACGATGTGGACAAGACCATTGTGCACACGGTTCAGCCGGTGGGAACCGTTAAACGCCTGTCTGTTGCAGTGCTTGTCGATGATCAGGTTTCCGAAAATTCTCTGGGTGTCGTCAAGGCAAAGCCTTTATCGACGGCACAACTGGCGCAAATCCAGCAACTGGTGGAAGATGCCATCGGCTATAATGCCAAGCGGGGCGATACGGTCAAGGTCGTCAATATGCCTTTCGTTACCCAGTCAGCGGCAAGCGCTTTGCCCTGGTGGCAGCAGTCCTGGTTCCTGAATCTCCTGAACAGCGGGCTGCGTTATCTGGTCATCCTTTTTGTGGCTTTGCTCCTCTATTTTGGTGTTGTCCGCCCGCTTTTAAAACGTCGTGCGCGCCAGGAACCCGGCATGGAGAGTGCGGATATGGAACCTGGAGAAAAATCCGTGAATGAGGCGCAGGCCGCCTCTCCAGAATCAGCAGCAGCAATGGCTAATGCTGAAGCCATTCGCGAGCAGGTCAACATTCCCGGTAATCCCCTGGAAACCGATTTGTATGTGTCCCGGCAGCTGGTCATGCAAGACCCGGCCAGAGCAGCCCAGGTTGTCAAAGAATGGTTGTCTAATGAGCACGAGTGAAGTTCTCAGTGGCATGGATCGTAGTGCCATTCTTTTGTTGAGTCTCGGTGAGGATGAAGCTGCTGAAGTCATGCGCCACCTGGGACCGCGAGAAGTGCAGAAGCTCGGTGCGGCAATGGCCCGGATGTCGCACATTTCCACGGACCAGGTACAGGTGGTTCTTTCGGATTTTCGCTCCCGTCTGGAGCGCCAGACTTCTCTGGGAGTGGGTAGTGACCAGTATATTCGGACCATGTTGACCAAGGCTCTGGGTGAGGATAAAGCGGGTAGTCTGATTGATCGGATTCTTCATGGTGGTGATGCCAGTGGTCTGGAAAATCTGAAATGGATGGATGCCCGTTCCATAGCCGACTTGATCAAACTGGAGCATCCCCAGGTGGTTGCCATGATTTTTGCCTATATGGAGCCGGAGCAGGCGGGAGAGGTCATTCATCATCTTCCTGATCGCCTGGTCAGTGAAGCCATGATGCGTCTGGCCAGCCTGGAAACGGTGCAACCTGCGGCCATTCGCGAGTTGAATGAAATTCTGGAGGAACAAATTTCCGGTGAAGCGCAAAGCCTGCAGGTTGCCAGCCTGGGCGGACCAAAGGCGGCGGCTGACGTTCTGAACCGGCTGGAAACCAGTCTTTCATCCCGCATTCTCGACAATATGCGTGAGACCGACGATGAGTTGGCTGAAAAGGTCCAGGAGAAAATGTTTGTCTTTGACGACCTGATCAAGCTGGATGACCGCAGCATGCAGGTGTTACTGCGTGAAATCCCCTCGGATGGTTTAGTGACGGCGCTGAAGGGTGCCAATGCCGCCTTGCGCGAAAAATTCTTTGCCAACATGTCCAAACGTGCGGCAGAGATGCTGCGCGATGATCTGGAGGCCAAAGGCCCGGTACGGGTCAGTGAGGTGGAAAGCAGTCAGAAGGCGATTTTGCAGATAGCTACACGACTGGATGCCGCCGGTCAGCTCAGCCTGGGTGGTGGCAGCAGCGAGGCCATGTTGTGATTGGGCAGTCCCTGTGAACAAGCGTGCGGAGATCATCTCCAGAGACAGCAGTGCTCAGGTCCAGCGCTGGCAATTGCCGGATGTCAAAAATTTTTCAACAGCTTCCCAAGGTGGGACAGGGTCTCCCCCGGAAGAAGGCGAAACCCTTTCTGCCGCCGCCCTCGCTTTACCAACTGCCGAACAACTCCAGGCCATTTATGCGGAAAGTGAGCAGAAAGGGCATGAACAGGGTTATCAGCAGGGTTACAAAGAAGGGCAGGCCGAAGGCTATCAAGAGGGGCTGGCCCGGGCTGAAGCTGAAAGACGTTCTTTGCAGGATATTCTTTCCGGTTTTTTCTCGCCCTTACAAGCCCTGGATGCCAGTGTTGAGCAATCCTTGCTGGCGCTGTCTCTGGAAATCGCCCGCCAGGTTATTCGTCACGAATTGCGGCTGCGCCCGGAAATCTTGCTACCCTTGTTGAAGGAAGCGTTGCGCGCGGTACCTCTGCGGAGTGTCAACCCGGTTATTCGTTTGCATCCTGATGATGTGGATATGCTGCAGCGTCTCATGCCCGAACTTGCCGACCAGGGAGTGGGCTTGCTTGCTGATCCTCAAATAGAAAGGGGGGGCGTTCTGGTTTCTGCGGGTCTGGATGATAATGCGGCCAGACCCGACCGCCGTTGGCTGGATCGGGATATTGATCATGCCGCTACTCAGCTTGATTTGCGTCTGGAAAATCGTTGGCGTGCCGTCCTCGAACGCTTGTTTGGCGAGCTTTCGGTATGATGTTGCGCTTTGCTGATCGGCAAAAATTGTGGGGAGACGCCCTGAATCATTATACGCAAAGATTACCTGAAACATTCCCCGCTTTGTTACCCAGCGGTCGCCTGGTGCGCATGGTAGGACTGGTTCTGGAAGCCGAAGGGTTTGATGTGAGTGTCGGCACCCGCTGCCGGGTAGAAGCCGGCAATCAACGCAGTATTGATGCCGAAGTGGTCGGTTTTCACAACGAAAAACTGCAGTTGATGGCTGCTGGTGATTTGCACGGAGTCAGGCCCGGTGCCCGGGTGCAGCCCTTGTCCGGGGAAGCACAGGCGAGTGTCAGCGAACGTCTTCTGGGTCGCGTAATGGATGGACAGGGTCAGTTTCTGGATGGTCTTGGCCCGGTATCAGGACTCATCCCCGTGCCTCTGTTGGGTGTCAGCATCAATCCCATGCAGCGTGCCCCGGTTAATCGCCCCCTGGATGTTGGGGTGCGCGCCATCAATGCCTTGTTTACCATTGGTCGCGGCGCGCGCATGGGGCTTTTTGCCGGGAGTGGTGTCGGCAAAAGTGTTTTGTTGGGTATGATGGCGCGAAACACCGATGCCGACGTGATTGTGGTGGGGCTGATTGGTGAACGTGGTCGTGAAGTCAAGGAATTCATAGAAGATATTCTTGGTGCCCAGGGGCTGCGTCGGGCTGTGGTGGTCGCGGCGCCTGCCGACGTTCCGGCTTTGACCCGGATTCGTGGGGCCCATCTGGCCACCGCCATCGCCGAATATTTTCGTAATCAGGGAAAGCATGTTTTGCTGCTCATGGATTCACTCACCCGCTATGCCATGGCCCAAAGAGAAATTGCCCTGGCCGTGGGGGAGCCTCCGGCGGTTCGCGGTTATCCACCTTCGGTTTTTGCGCGGCTGCCGGCACTGGTGGAGCGGGCGGGCAACGGTCCGGTGGGCGGCGGGAGCATTACGGCTTTTTATACCGTTTTGATGGAAGGGGATGATCAACAAGACCCTATTGCCGACAACGCCCGGGCAGTTCTTGACGGACATCTGGTTTTGTCGCGCAGTCTGGCGGAACAGGGCCATTATCCGGCCATCGATCTGGAAGCATCCATCAGTCGGGTCATGCCCAACATCGTGTCTTCTGCTCAGATCAATCAGTTGCATCGTTTAAAACGTCTCTACAGTCGTTATCGGGAGCATCAGGATCTGATTGCAGTGGGTGCGTATACGCCGGGCATGGATCCATTGCTGGATCAGGCAGTCCGTGCTTATCCGGCCATTCTGGGATTTCTCCGCCAGAATCAGCAGCAGTCCGTGTCTTTGCAGAGCAGTCAGGAGCAATTGGCGCAGATCATGGCAACATATATGGAAGAGGGTTAGTTATAGATGATGGGCCGCCAGAACGTCTTGTTATTTTTGCGGGAAGACGCTGATAAAAGACAGAAAGAAATTGCCGTTCGGCTGGGCAAGCAGCGAAGTTTACTGAATGAAGTGCAGCAGAAGTTGCAACTCCTGGAAAATTATCTGCAGCAGTATCGAAATCAGGCCATTGCTGCCGAGACTTCAGGAATCCTCAGTGCGCAGGCTCTGGATACCCGCAATTTCATTCATCAACTGGAGCAGGTCCTGCAGATTCAGAAGGAAAATGCCCTGCGTCAGCAGCAAAGCGTGGCGCAAATCCAGTCGGAATGGGCTTCTGCTCGTGCCCAGGAAAAAGGCTTTGCCGCCCTGGCACGGCGTATCGAGATGGAACAACACGAGCTGGAGTTGCGCAAGATTCAGAAAGAACTGGATGAATGGGCGAATCGTCGCCCCGGCTGTCAATAAGCTGGTGTGGAATTTGCATGGGTACTGTCTGAAAATTTTAAGCTGAGGATTTGTCCGGATGGCAGCCGTAAGTATCGTCAACCCCGTGTCTTCATCAAGTCTTGCCCCAAACCCCGTGGGTAAGGGCAGCGCGCCAGCAGGCAAGGAAAAGTCTGACAGTACAAAATTTGCTGCGGTCATGGCAAAACAGCAATCACGGGAAACGCCGCAGCCGCAAAAGTCACCAGAGCACCAGGATCCGATGCTGAATTCCAAGCGGAATTCTAAACTGAAGCTGAATTCGGATTCGGATCACAATGAGCGTTCGCAACCCTTGGCTAAAACTGCGCAGGCAGACTTGGCGGATTTCATGCAATCCGTAAGCGGCAAAAGTTTGCCGCAGTCACAGTCGCAGTTAAATGTCAGGGATCAAAATGTACCGGTTGCCAAAGACGATGACCATAACAAATCGAAGGTTCAATCAGTCAATTTACCTGCTTCAATGGTAGAAAATTTGCCAAGTGGAGTGCTGCCGTTACCTGTCATCATGCCGCCGGATTCCAGTCAGACGCTTTCGTCCGGTAACATTTCTGGAGAGGGTGACGCTGCTACCCATATGGGTGGTAGCGGGAATCAGTCAGCACAAGTATCAGTAAAGTCTGTTTTGCCCCGGTCTTCGCAACCGGGCCTTTTACGGTTAGCAGATGCTGATCACCCGGCTACGGACGGAAAATTGACTGCTGCAGTAGTGCATTCTGCCATTAAAGATGGGTCATCTTCACAAATGGTCGGACATTTTCTGCAGAATCTCGCCCAGGCATGCGCTGCGAGTTCCAATACCGGCCCGCAATCTGTCGCATCAAGTGCTTTCAGCACTTCCTGGGCTGATCCCTCCACGCAATTATTAAAGGCCGTTTCTGATCCGGGAGTCAGCCTTGCAGGCAATGGTGCGCCGCCGTTACTTGCCAGTACGATCATGTTACCACCCCCTGCATCTACGCCTGCTGCGCAGGTTGTGGCCGCCCCGGTCGGTGCGAATCCTCAGTGGGGTGAAGCTCTCGGGCAGCAGGTTCAGTTCCTGTTGGGGCAGGGGATTCAGCAGGCAACATTACAACTCAATCCGCCGCATTTAGGCCCACTGGAAGTGCATTTGGATATTCAGGCCAATGGACAGGCAAGTGCGACTTTTATATCGCCGCATCCGGAGGTTCTCCAGGCTATCAGCACGGCCATCCCGCAGTTACAACAAAGCTTTGCCGCTGTGGGGATGAGTCTTGGTCAAGCCAATGTGGGCACAGATGGCGGTGGACGGTTTTTTTCCAAAAACAGATCAACCCCGGCGGACACTGTCAAATCCATGACAGAGCCGCTGGAGAGTACGGCGCCTTCCACTGTTCTTAAAGTGCATTTGGGTCTGATCAATGCTTTTGCATGAGTCTTGCAATGTCCTGACACTCCATATACGGTGACGCCATGGTACAGGATATTCTTTCTCAGGATGAAGTGGATGCCCTATTCAAGGGCATGTCAGATGGTGATGTCGAAATACGCGCTGAACCTGAACCTGCTCCAGACGGTATTCGTCCCTATGATCTGGCGAATCAGGATCGGATTGTGCGGGGGCGAATGCCCACTCTGGAGGTGGTCAATGAACGCTTTGCGCGGTTATGGCGGGTCAGTCTGTTTAATTTTCTCCGCCGTACGGCGGAAATATCCGTGGGTCCGGTGCGCCTGATTAAATATAGTGAATTTATACGCAGACTGGTGGTTCCCAGTAATATCAATATTGTGCAAATCAAACCCTTGCGGGGGTCCGCATTGTTTGTTTTTGATCCGCGCCTGATCTTCGCCGTGGTAGATAATTATTTCGGCGGTGATGGACGTTTTCATGCGCGTATTGAAGGCCGTGAATTCACGCCTCTGGAACAAAGAATCATTAAACGGTTGCTGGATCTGGCATTCAAGGACTTTAAAAATGCCTGGACTCCGGTGACTGAACTGAATCCGGAACTAACCCGTTCCGAGGTGAACCCGCAATTTGTCAGCATTGCCACACCCACGGAAGTGGTGATTGTCAGTACATTCAATGTGGAACTGGAGTCGGGGAGTGGTACGTTTGATATCTGTCTGCCTTATGGCATGGTAGAACCCGTCCGCGATCAACTGACCGCAGGAACAACGGCCGACCGCTCGGAAATTGACCGACGCTGGGTACAATCCATGCAGGACGAAATGCAGGAGGCCTCTCTGGAACTGAAAGTACAATTTCTGCAAACGCAACTGACGCTTCGGCAGTTATTGGCGCTCCGTGATGGAGACATTATTCCCGTAGAAATGCCCGAGGAGGTTTTTGCGCAGGTGGATGGAATCCCGGTTTTCTCCGGGCGTTATGGGGTTTCTAACGGAAAAATTGCGGTGCAGTTGGAAAAACATTTATGTCCGGAAATGATTGCCGGACAGGCAGCTATGGCCGCTATGGAGAACTAGAAGATGGCTGAAGAACAGAATACCCCGGCGGCGTCTGCAACAGAGTCTGCTGACAACGCTCAGGCAGACGATATTATGGCTGATTGGGCAGCCGCAATGAGCGAACAGGAGGCTGCAGAAACAAAGGCCGGGAACCCTTCCGGAGCTGTTTCCGGAGAGGCAGGGGCCACTGCAGAGCAGGGTGTTGCTGCCTCAGCCGCATCTGCAAAAACAGCAACACCAGTGCCCATGCCGGAATTGCAAGCTTCCCGATCGACGGGAACCCAGGCACAAAATCTCGACATGATACTGGATATTCCAGTAACCCTTTCGGTGGAATTGGGGAAAACCAAAATTCAGATTCGTAATTTGTTGCAGCTTGCCCAAGGTTCTGTGGTCGAGTTGGATCGGCTTGCCGGTGAACCCATGGATGTGTTGGTCAATGGTTATCTGATCGCCCAGGGCGAGGTCGTGCTGGTGAATGACAAATTTGGCATTCGTTTGACCGATATCGTCAGCCCTGCAGAGCGCGCCAAAAAATTGCGATGAAACGTCCTCTTGCAACGCCAAAATTTTGGCTGATCTTCTGGATATTGTCCGGGTTCAGTCCCTTGGCCCAAGCAGCTACTCCCGCCGTGATGGACACGGGTAGCCCCTTTTCCTGGATGTCCATATTGCAGTTGTTTGCCGCTTTGTTGTTTGTATTGGCTATATTTTTTGCGGTGATCTGGATGCTCAAACATTTCCAGCCGGGGGCAATGAATAACCCGGTTGCCGGGCTCAAAGTAGTGACATCCCTGCCTTTGGGTACGCGGGAACGTCTTTTGCTAGTACAGGTCGGAGAGCAGCAATTGCTACTCGGGGTAACACCAACAGGCATTCATCTGTTGCATACCCTGGAGACAGCGCTGCCGGATACGACCAGTAATTCAGCAACGGCTTTTGCCGGCTGGTTACGTACTGCGATGGAGAGGCGTAAGCAAGGAACATGGAGCCCAAACACCCCAGCCCCCAAGGGAAATGTAAAAACCGGCGATCAACATCCGCCTTCAGGAGATTCTTCACCGGACTGATGGTTTTTTCCCTGCCGGGGATTGCGCTGGCAGGAGGACTCCCGGCCTTGACCGCAACGCCACAGGCTGGAGGCGCTACCGAGTACAGCCTCAGTATTCAAACCCTGATTTTCATGACCGTGCTGGTTTTCCTGCCAGCCATGTTACTGATGATGACCGCATTTACCCGCATCATCATTGTGTTATCCCTGCTCAAACAAGCTCTTGGTTCTACCCAGATGCCTCCGAGTCAAGTGATTGTCGGGCTTTCCCTGTTTTTGACGTTTTTTGTGATGGCTCCAGTTTTTCAGCAGATCAATACGCAGGCCCTGCAGCCATTAAGCAAAAACCAGATCAACCTCACCGAGGCCATGTCTCGTGCCGAAGGGCCCCTGCGAACATTTATGCTTTCCCAGACCAGACCGGATGACCTGGCACTTTTTGTCAAATTGTCCGGACACAAACAGTTGCAGGCCCCTGCCGATACGCCCATGACTTTGTTGATTCCAGCTTTTGTGACTTCCGAACTGAAAACCGGGTTTCAGATCGGTTTTCTGATATTTATTCCTTTCGTCATCATCGATCTGGTCGTGGCAGCGGTGCTGATGTCCATGGGCATGATGATGTTGTCACCCGTCACCATCTCTTTTCCCTTCAAGCTGATGCTTTTTGTGCTGGTCAATGGCTGGGATCTGGTGATTGGTTCGCTGATACAAAGTTTTGTGCATTGAGGAGAACCTATTATGACTCCTGAAGGTGTTATTGATGTGGGGCAACATGCCATCTGGACGACGCTCCTGCTTTCTGCTCCGCTCTTGGGTATTGCTCTGGTGGTCGGGGTGCTGGTCAGCATTTTCCAGGCGGCTACGCAAATCAACGAAATGACCCTGAGTTTTGTGCCCAAGGTGATTGCCATGGGCTTGGTCATGATTATTCTCGGCCCCTGGATGTTGCATTTGATGATGGATTATACCATCCAGCTTTTTCATGATATACCTCATCTCATTGATCAATGATTCACTTTACCAGTCTGCAATTGGAGCATTGGATCGGCCTGGTCTTCTGGCCTTTCGTACGGGTGCTGGCGCTGCTGTCCACGGCTCCGGTATTCAGTGCGACGCAGGTCCCGGTGCAGGTTCGGGTAGGCTTGGCGCTGCTGATCAGCGTGGCAATTGCCCCGGCATTGCCGGCCATGCCCGCTGTGCATTTCCTGAGTGGCGAAGGGGTGGTTCTCCTGATTCAGCAATTGTTGATCGGTTTTGCATTGGGGTTTGCCATTACCCTGATTTTCAGCGTGATCCAGTTTTCGGGTTCGGTGATCAGTTTGCAGATGGGCCTGGGGTTCAGCAGCTTTTTCGACCCTGTTACCGGTGTGCAGGTCCCGACCTTGTCCAATTTTCTGAATTTGCTGGTGCTGCTGCTGTTCATGGGGATGAATGGACAACTACTGGTACTGGCGACCTTGATGCGCAGCTTTACCTTGTTGCCGGTCAGCGCCAGCCTCAGCCTCAACCCCTCAACCTGGCATTTGCTGGTCAGCGAAGGGGCAGTGATATTTTCTTTGGGCCTGGCCATTTCCACGCCGGTATTGGGTACTTTGATATTGGTCAATATTGCCCTGGGGATATTGGGAAAGCTGGCTCCACAACTGAATGTTTTCGTGATTGGTTTTCCGCTCTTGTTGGGACTTGGGCTGCTGGCCATTTATATATTCATGCCCGCCATGCAGATGCTGGTTGAACATTTGCTGAGCATGTCCATGAGTTTTGCCGGTAAAACCATGTTGACGGCGGCACAACCATGACTATTCAGCCACAGCTCATTGGAGAGGGCGTCTGATGGCGGAAGAAAACGCTCAGGAACGCACTGAAGCGGCGACGCCGAAACGTCAGGAGGACGCCCGCAAAAAAGGTCAGGTGGCGCGCTCCCGGGAGCTGTCCACCAGCGCTCTGTTACTGGTTTCTGCCAGCCTGTTTTATGTGTTTGCGGACCACATTTATCAGAGTCTTGCGGCTTTTTTGTATGCCGGTCTGCATTTGTCCACTCCCGAGATGACGGATTCCGCTGATTTGCTCAGACATTTTGCACGCATGTTGATGATGGCTACCTGGATGACCTTGCCTTACTTCCTGATTTTGCTGGTGGCAGTCATTGCGTCGGGACTGATGGTCGGCGGTTGGGTTTTCAGTACCCAATCCTTGATACCGGATTTTACCAAGCTGGACCCAATCAGTGGTGCCCAGAAAATCATCTCGAAACATGGTGCCCTGGAACTGGTGAAAGCAGTTTTGAAAACCCTGGTGATCGGTGGCTTCGGGGTGACCTTGCTTTGGGCGCAGCGTCACGCCCTGTTCGGCCTGGTAGCGGAAACCCCCGATCATGCTCTTTTACATCTGATGCAAATGAGCGGACTGGTTTTTTTGATCCTCTCCGCCACCACACTGTTGATCGTGCTTTTTGACGTCCCTTTCCAGATTTGGACCCAGAATCAGAGGTTGAAAATGTCCCGTCAGGAAATCAAGGATGAAATGAAAGAGTCCGATGGTAATCCTGAAATCAAATCCAAAGTACGCTCCATGCAGCGGGAAATGGCGCGGCGGCGGATGATGGCAGCCATTCCCAAAGCCGATGTCATTGTGACCAACCCAACCCACTATGCCGTTGCCCTGCGATACAAAGAAGGGGAACAACGTGCACCCATGTTGATCGCCAAAGGTGCCGATCTGGTGGCTGCCAAGATTCGTGAAATTGCCGCCGAACACCACATTCCTATTGTCGAAGCACCACCATTGGCGCGCGCCCTGTTTCATCATGTCGAACTGGAGCAGGAAATTCCTGTGAGCTTGTATCGGGCAGTGGCAGAACTTCTCGCCTATTTATATCAATTACGGGTGGCTGCTCCGCAGCAGTATCCGCCATTGCCGGATACCTGGTCAGTGCCTGCAGAACTCGATAAACGGGATTAATCGATGAATTTTATCAGCCGTCTCTTGCAAAAACTCAACTGGCATACCTTGGCTGCGCCCATACTGGTGATTATGGTGCTGGCCATGCTGATTATCCCGCTACCCACTTTTCTGCTGGATATTTTGTTTACGTTCAATATTACCCTGGGGCTGATTATTCTGCTGGTCAGCCTGTACATGAAGCGGCCCCTCGAATTTGCAGCCTTTCCTACGGCCTTGTTGCTGACGACTCTGCTGCGCTTGTCCCTGAACGTGGCTGCTGCGCGAATTATTCTCCTGCATGGACAGAATGGTCCGGGTGCCGCGGGGCAGGTGATTGAATCTTTCGGCCAGTTTGTGGTGGGTGGAGATTACGTCGTTGGCATTATTGTTTTCGCCATTCTGGTGATCATCAATTTTGTGGTGATCACCAAAGGGGCTGGGCGTATTGCCGAAGTCAGTGCCCGTTTTACCCTGGATGCCATGCCCGGCAAACAAATGGCCATTGATGCCGATTTAAATGCAGGAATTATCGACCAGGAAGAGGCCCATCGGCGGCGCAGCGAAATTGCTCAGGAAGCCGACTTTTTCGGATCGATGGATGGTGCCAGCAAATTTGTGCGCGGTGATGCGGTAGCGGCCATTTTGATTCTGTTTATCAACTTGATTGGTGGTCTGATTATTGGCATTTGGCAGCATGGTCTGAGTTTGAGTACAGCCGCCCACGATTATACCTTGTTGAGTATTGGTGATGCCCTGGTTGCACAGATTCCGGCTTTGGTCATTTCCATCGCGGCCGGTATTGTGGTCAGTACCGTCAATACCGGTCAGGATTTGGGCAAGCAGTTGATCGGCCAGGTATTTCAAAATAGGGAAGTGATGACTATTGTGGCGGTTATTTTGGCCATTCTGGGTCTGATTCCAGGGATGCCCCATTTACCTTTCCTGGGTGCGGCGGCCTTGCTGGGCGCAATCGTCTGGTATGGCAAACAGGCTAAAGCACCGGAAAAAGTTGTTGAAGCTCCTGTTGGTGCTACAGAGCCGGAGGAGGTGACCTGGGCGAGTGTGGAGCCATTGGATCCTTTGGGACTTGAAGTCGGGTACCGTCTGATTCCGCTGGTGGACAAAGGTCAGGGTGGTGAATTACTGGCTCGAATTCGCGGCGTTCGCAAAAAATTTGCCCAGGATTTTGGATTTCTGGTACCGGCAGTCCATGTTCGGGATAATCTGGAATTAAGACCAACGGCTTATCGCATTAACGTGAAAGGCGTGGAGGTGGGCGGCGGGGAGGTATTTCCGGATTTACTGCTGGCGATTGATCCCGGAAATGTTCTTGGAAAAATCCCGGGGACCCCGACCACTGATCCCTCTTTTGGATTGCCCGCTGTTTGGATTGACAAGGATGAGCGCGATAAAAGCGTGGCTTTGGGCTATACCGTGGTGGACCCGGCCACCGTGATTGCCACCCAGTTGCACCAGATTCTCCAAAGCCATGGCGCGGACTTGCTGGGTCGGGAAGAAGTGGAAGGCCTGCTTTCCCATCTGGCCAGCCGCTCCCCCAAGCTGGTGGAAGATGTCATTCCCAAAATGCTTTCCCCGGACAAACTGAAAAAAGTCTTGCAGAACCTCCTGAATGAGGGCGTCCCGATTCGCGATATGCGCACTATCGTCGAAATTTTGGCGGAGCATGCACCGCAAAGCCAGGATGTTGACGAATTGACGGCAGCCGTGCGCACCGCTCTGGGTCCCTATATTGTTCAGGGACTGTTTCCCGGGCAGTCAGAACTACCTGTTGCCGTGCTGGACGGGCAGTTGGAACACTTATTGCAAGAGAGTCTGCGCAATAGTAACGGCGAAGCATTGGAGCCGGGTTTGGCACAGCGCGTACTGGAAAAGGCAGGGGACTTGATGCAGCAAATGGAGGCAGGGGGGATGCAGCCGGTATTGTTGGCCATGGCGCCCATGCGCACGTTTTTGGCGCGCTTTCTGGCGCGCAGTGCCCCCCGGATGCGGGTTCTTTCTTATGCGGAAATACCCGAAAGTAAAAAAATCAGAGTGGTGGCTACCCTGGGTGCCTGATTTTTCAGGATGGTGCCAGAACGTCTAACAGGAGTCAGTTTTTATGAAAATCAAACGATTTAGTGGTGCCAACACCCGAGAGGTTCTCCAGCAGATTCGGGGCACTTTGGGACCTGAAGCCGTAATCCTCTCCAATCGCGAGGCTGACGGCGCGGTAGAAATAGTTGCCGCAATTGATTTTGATGAAAAACAATGGAATGAAACCCAATCCATTCCGGCCTGGCCGGAGCCTTTGCGTACCCATCCGGAAAAAAATGAAACATTCCAGCCAACCCAGCTACCGGCGCAAGGGGCTGCAACAGCACCGTCACAATCTTCGCCAAATGCCTCGCCACGTGACATGTCCCAGCCACTGGCATCCACACCATTGCGAGATGAACTGCAAGCCCTCAAACAGTTGGTGGAAAGACGTTGGGGGCCGCAACCCGTGCAGCAATCCGCTCAGGAAGCCTTGAGGGAGATGGGCTTTTCGGAGGAATGGATTACGGAGTTTCTGGAGCAGGGCGAATGCCGGGACTGGGAGCAGAAATTGCTCAACACTCTCCAGGAAAAAGTCGGGATTAGCCAGACAACTCTGGGAAAACCAGGCTTGTTTGTTTTGTTGGGACCAACGGGCTCGGGTAAAACCACCAGCATCGCCAAGTTGGCTGCTGCTCAGGTTCTCCGTCATGGTCCGCACTCGGTGGCCCTCCTGACTACCGATACTTACCGGATTGCCGGTGTTGAACAGCTCGAAATCTATGCGCGGATTCTCGGTGTTCCCCTCGATGTGATCAAAGGTCCCGAGGATTTGTTGAAATCCCTGGAAAAGCATCGTGACCGTTCGTGGATATTCATTGATACCATCGGCATGGGACCCAGGGATCCCCGCCTGAATGAACAACTCCAGTGGTTTGCGGCGCTGGGAGCCGATGCGCAAAGATTTTTGCTGATTCCTGCCAGTCTCAGTGGGCGAAATCTGGCTGCTGTCCTGCGACCTTATACGGATATTCCTCTCAGTGGAGCCATCATTTCCAAGATCGATGAAACTCCAGCCTTTGCGGCAGTGCTGGAATGGCTTGCCGCACAGCATTTGCCTGTTGCCTGGTATAGCGACGGCCAGAAAGTCCCGGAAGACATGCATGAGGCGCCGTGGGAGCAAATAATGAACTTGCTCAAAATGAATAGCGCGCTCCATAAGGGTAGACTGGCCGATAATCCGGGGAGCCGTTACCATGGCGCTCAGTTATGAATGAGTCCGGGTTAAATGTAATGGTTCAGGACGAGAACAGAATGGATCAGGCAGAAGGGCTACGCCGAATGCGGGCAAGAAAACCAATTAAAGTAATCGCCATTGCCAGTGGCAAGGGCGGGGTGGGCAAAACCAATGTCGCCGTTAATCTGGCGGTAGCTCTGGCGCAACAGGGGGCCAAGCCCCTGCTTTTTGATGCGGACCTTGGTCTCGGCAATGTCGATGTGCTGTTGGGGCTCAGTCCGCGCTATAACCTGTCGCATGTGATTTCCGGCGAAAAAAGCATGGAAGAGGTGCTGATTACCGGCCCCTGGAATATCCGCATCCTGCCCGCTGCCAGTGGCGTGGCACAGATGGCCAATCTGGATACACAGTCTCAGGCCAATTTGATTCAAGGTATTGGTGATCTGAGTCTGGAGATGGATTATCTGTTGATAGACCTGCCCGCCGGTATCGCCGGCGATGTGCTGACATTCAGTCGGGCAGCACAGGAAGTTCTGGTAGTGCTGTCCAATGAGCCTGCTTCCATTACCGATGCCTATGCGTTGATCAAGGTGCTTAGCCGTAATTACGGAGTGCGTCGTTTCAAGGTGTTGCCCAACATGGTCAGGGATCGAAAAGAAGGGGATGCCTTGTTCCAGCGTATTGCCAAAGTGGCCGACGGATTTCTGGATGTGACCTTGGAACAAATTGGCAGTGTTCCGCTGGATCCTGCCCTGCGCGCGGCGGTTCGTTCCCAGAAAGCGGTGGTGGAAATGTACCCGGATGCCCCGGTTTCGCGCGCACTGCAGGATTTGGCTGTGGCGGTTGAACGTTGGCCACACGCCCAGAATGCTTCAGGACATATGGCTTTTTTCATGGAGCGTCTGCTGATGAAACATCCTGAGATATCCATCTGATGAGCGCTCGACGGGCCGTGGAACCATCCGTTGCAATGAGTGCAGAGGTGGCGCGTTTCACGCCACTGGTGCGGCGCATTGCCCAGCGGGTATGGGCCCGATTGCCGGCCAGTGTTGAATTGGCAGATTTGATTCAGGCGGGATTGATTGGTTTGATGGATGCGCTTTCCGGTCAGGAAAATACTACAGGTGAAGCTTTTGTAGCTTATGCGAGCTTGCGTATTCGGGGCAGCATCATGGATGAGCTGCGTAATCAGGACTGGCTTCCCCGGCGTGCGCGGGCCAAGGAGCAATCTATACGCAAAGCCATTACGCGCCTTGAACAGCAACTGGGGCGCGCGCCTGAAGAAGAAGAAATTGCCGCTGCGTTGGGGTGGGATCTCAAAACCTACCAATCGGCTTTGCAGGATACGGGTGGACAAATCGTTTATCTGGAAGATTTAAGTGCGGATCAGGATGTTTTTGCGGGACGTTATTTGCGTGACAATACCCCTGACATGACCACCATATTGGGTTCTGCGGAATTCGCTCGAGATCTTCAAAGTAGCATAAAAAGCCTCCCCGAGCGGGAGCAGCAGGTATTGGCTCTGTACTATCAGGAAGAGTTGACCCTGAAAGAAATCGGCATCGTGCTTGAAGTCACGGAGTCCCGGGTCAGCCAGATTATGCGTCAGGCGATTTTGCGTTTGCGCAGTAATCTCGGTGATTGGAATGACGCTTCGTAACATGGGTGCCGCATGGATTTTTTGACAATCATAGGGCTGGTGGTGGCCTTTGGCGGGATACTTTTAGGGCAAGTGCTGGAAGGTGGTAAGCTGAGTTCCATTTTGCAGCTTACGGCTTTTATCATAGTCATTGGCGGCACCATGGGGGCGGTGATGGTGCAGTATCGGCTCCCGGTTTTTGTACGTTCCTTGAAAATGGTGCCGTGGATTATTTTGCCCCCCAAAACAGATCCTCAACCGATCATTCAAGAGCTTCTGGAATGGAGTAATACGGCGCGCAAAAATGGTCTGCTGGCTTTGGAAGGATTATTGGAAAGCGTCACCGATCCATTCATGCGCAAAGGGCTGCAGATGCTGGTAGATGGTTCAGAGCCTGCCAAAATCCGTGCTACCCTCGAAGTGGATATGGATTCCCGCTCGGAAATTGAACGTCAGGCGGCGCGGGTGTTTGAGTCAGCGGGTGGCTACTCACCGACCATAGGTATCCTCGGTGCGGTTCTGGGTTTGATACACGTGATGGAAAACCTTGCCGATCCGGCAAAGTTGGGAGCGGGTATTGCCACCGCCTTCGTTGCCACGATATATGGGGTAGGCTCTGCCAATTTGCTGTTTCTTCCCATTTCCAACAAGCTTAAGGGCATTGTTCACCAGCAGAATTATTTGCGGGAGATGATCATTGAAGGTCTGGTCGGCATTGCGGAAGGAGAAAACCCGAAACTCATTGAAGGACGACTCCAAAGTTTTTATGCGGAATGAGGAGCTCCCAGATGGCTGATATTCCTTTTCGTCCAGTAGAAACCGGCACTCAACCCGTCCAGCCTTTGCGTCCTGTCAGTCAGGATCAAAAGCAAAATTCAAAATCGCCCAAAACCCCGAAGCGCAAGAATGGCGAGCCTGGGCATCAAGTGGATGAATTTGCCTGATCAGCCAGGTAAATACGCTTACGCCCATCTTTTTTAGCGCGATACATGGCCTTGTCGGCGGCAGCTATGCTTTGTTCCTGGCTACAGGAATTATGCCAGACACAGATTCCGCCGCTGAAACTGATTTTCAGTGGCTGGTCTTGAGTCTGAAATAGCTGCTGCCCCAGTCGGGTTTGCACACGCTCCAGAATATCCAATGCATTTTCGGGCGTCGTATCGGGCATCAAAATGACGAATTCTTCACCTCCGTAACGGGCGATGACGTCATTGGCGCGCAAGGTGTCCCGTAAAACCTTGACCATTCCCCGCAACACCTGATCACCCAGATCGTGTCCATGCTGATCATTGACTTTTTTGAAGTGATCAATATCGACAATGGCGACGGCCAGTGGTTCATTGAGACGTTGGGCTCGAGCGGATTCCCGCACAAAGGCCGCATTCAGCCCCCTTCGATTCAGTGTTCCCGTCAAGGGATCCACGTGGACGAGCTGGCTGATGGATTCCATTTCTTCTTCCAGCTTGCGAATTTTTTCCTGGGCAGCGCTCAGACGATTTTTTGCCTGGATCAGGGTGTTTCTTGCTTCAATGGATTGCTTGGCGATGTTCTTGCTGGTGTCCAAGACCTTGCTGACAATTTTTCGTATTTGCTGCCAATCTGTCGTGCTGTCCAGTTCATTGACAAGGCTCTCCAGTTGCTGGTGATTGCGTCCGTTTTCACCGGCCATGCTTTCGACAGACATCAGCACCAGATTCACGAGATCACGAATGGCCTCGCGGGCTTCTCTGAGTTCAGATTTGAGTTTCCCTTGCTGAAAAATGACTTCTTTTACCCGACTGATCGCCAAATCCAGCTCTTCGTGATTATCGGCAATTTGCACGGCCTGGCGCACCACATCCATTTGCCCGGACATAAATGCGTCATTATCAAGCAGGTCGGCAACGTTTCTCAGCAGTAATTGCAAAACTTCCTGTAATCCTTTGCGTATTTTTATTTCTTTTTCATCCAGCTCCTGCTGGTGTTGTAATATATCTCTGGCTAAAGGAAACAGCGCACCCGCTTGGATTTCCTTTTCGTTGAGAAGCCCATCCAGTTGCTCCAGAAGGAGTGCGCCAGGCGGGTCTTGCTCCCGTAAGGAATGGCGGATAAACATTTTGAATAATTTCTGCCAGCCTTCACAATTTACCTCCTCCGAAGCACCATGATTGGTTTCTTCGCGACTGGTTTTTACCTGACGTGTGGGAAGTTTTTCCCATTTTTGGAGAAGTTGTTCCAGTTTTATGGCCAAAGTGCCGGTATTTTTTTCGTCCAGAAGCTGATTTTTAGCTATTATTTTTTGAAGATGCGATAAACCCGCTTGCGATCTTTCCCATTCCGTACAGAAGCGGCGCATAAGATCCTGCCAATTTATTTCGGAGGTGCTATGCGTTCCAGAAATTTCATGATAGTACTGCGTATAATTTTCAGGGGTCGGTGATAAACCAAGCTCCATAAGGCGTTTAAGGGCTTCCCGTGCAATCTCTGTGGGAGTTTTGTGGGTCATGCTGATAGTGCCTATGATTCTTGCTATGCTCTCCGATTATCCTAATGACTTAACAGAAAAAAGGAAAGATCAAGGCAGCAGGCGCGCCTGGTTTCGCCCTTCATGTTTGGCCTGATACAGTGCGGCATCGGCAATGGCAATCCGCTCATGGGATGGCACATTGGGCAGCAAGGAAGTTATCCCGATGGAAATGGTTACCTGAACAGGGGGGTGTTGTTCCAGCGGAAAGGGAGCGGAGGCGATTTTTTGACACAATCTCTGCGCAGTAAGCAGGGCGCAGCTTTTATGCATTTGCGGAAATATGGTCAAAAACTCTTCGCCACCGTAACGATACAATCCATCGTAAGGGCGCAGAGCAGAGTGCAAACGGCGGGAAAGCTCCTTCAGGACAAGATCACCATTCAGATGTCCAAAGCGGTCATTGAAGCTCTTGAAATGATCCACATCCAGCATGGCAATAAATGCAGAAGCACCACGGTCAACCAAAGCCTGTTCGCGACAGAGGTCTTCCTCCATACGGCGACGATTGAGCAGGCCAGTGAGTGGATCCACTTCCCCCAGGTTTCTACTGAATGCCACGATTTCGTCAAAACATTGGCGCTCAAGAGCCTCGGCGGCATTCATCACTGCCAATAAATTATTGGCAGGTTCCTCATTGAAATCGAGATCTTGCAGTTTTTGCTGAATGTTGTGGTAGCTTTTCTGGAGGTCCTGCCAAAACACTCGACGTCCTTCCGGGATCCGCGCTTCCGGTGTATGTAAGGATTGCAGTACGTCTTGCTCGGCTTGTCGAGGTAATGGGCGTCCTTGCAGGTGCTCGCGTAGCCAAAGCTGCCAGAATGATTTCCATGCTTCATAAAAATTAACGAGGTCAGCCAGATAGGGGCTGCTGTCAACTTGAGAAGCCTCATTTTGATGCGCGTATGTTTCACTTTGTGATTGTGCTGTCATGACTCACCTCCGTTGGAGAGTTAAAAGCAAAAGCCATGCCACTATTCGAGTTTTCCAGCTCTGGTCTTTGTGGAAGAGACATCCTCAAGTTTTCCCCGAGATGTGCCGTTATCCTGTTCATTGCGGGGGTGGGGAGAGCCATTATGCACCATACATCAAAGCGATCTGCGCGTGACCAGCGTCTGGATTCCATTCGGCAAAGCGATTTTTCACTGGTGCAGCTCGGCCTGGAAGGCGTTGTAGCCTATTTATTGCGCATCCAGAACGCCCTCGAGCGTCGTGATTATGTGGCCAAACGGGTGGCGGTAGAACGCGCCGAACAACTCGTACAACATCTGCTTCTACATTTGGGAGGAGAAACGCCGAAGGCCGTGACTGCGCGCCTGGACCGCTTGTATCGCTACCTGCTGCTCAAATTGGCCCACTGTAATATGTTCAATGATCTGGAAGCGGTGTATGCTTGTGAGCCAATCATTGCAGATTTGCGACTGGAGTGGTCCATTATGCACGGTGAACGAAGAGATGAAAATCTCCGTTTTTCCAGATTGATAGACTTTGATGATATGCTCGCTGGATAAATCGACATTCTTGAATAATCGTACAGACAAGGACGCCATGGCAGGAAAAGCAGGAAAGAATAAACTCATTATCATCTTGATTGCAGTCATTGTTTTGCTGGTGATAGTTGGTGGTGCCGCAGTCTGGTGGTTCATGATGCGATCCACTGCTGCTCCTACCCCTGCACAAATCGCTCAACAACAGGCTCAACAAAAGCTCCAGAACACCAAGTTCATTGATCTTGGCTCCCTGGTAACCAATCTCCAAAGTACAGATGGCAATACCCACTACATACAGGTTCAGATTCAACTGAAAACTTATGACCCTTCGGTGGAAGCCTCGGTCAAATCGTATATGCCGGAAATTCGCAATGGCATTTTGCTGTTATTGAGTGCCCAGAATGCCGATACGGTCAGCCAGCCAACAGTGCGTGATCAGCTCCTGCAAAAAATCAAAGAGTTGGTTAACAAGGTGCTGGAAACAGATGGCGGCGTCCTGGCTAAACCGAAACCAGAGAAAAGCCCACCCATAGCGGCCGTGTATTTTGCCAGTTTTGTTGTCCAATAGTGGGACTTGGCACATGTTTCTGATCATCGGCTATGTACTTGCACTGGGTGCCATTTTTGGTGGTTTCATGCTGGAAGGTGGTGTCATCACCGCACTGATCCAACCCTATGAACTGCTCATGATTGGCGGCGGTGCTTTCGGCGCTTTTTTTGCTGCGACATTTCCCCGAACCTTCAAGGCCGTCATTAAAGCCCTTCCACTCGCCCTCAAAGGGTCAAAGTACAACAAAGCCGTTTATATGGAACTACTCAGTTTGCTTAATGAGCTTTTTATCAAGATTCGCCAGGGTGGGCTCATGTCTATCGAGGGCGATGTTGATGACCCAAAGGCTAGTGAATTATTTAAAAAATATCCACATATTGTTGCGGATCATCATGTGATGGAGTTCTTGACCGACTACTTACGGCTGATGATTGGCGGAAATCTTGGCGCATTCGAAATGGAAAATCTCATGGATGTGGATATTGATACCCATCATCGGGAAATGGAAATCCCCATTCATGCCCTGGTTCGTACCGCCGACGGAATGCCTGCCTTCGGTATTGTTGCTGCGGTAATGGGCGTGGTAAATACCATGGGTTCCGTGGATAAGCCGCCTTCCGTGCTGGGTGAGTTGATTGCTGCAGCCTTGGTAGGGACTTTTCTGGGTATTCTTCTGGGTTATGCGGTTTTGTCGCCCTTGGCTTCGCGCATGGAAGATCGGGCAGCAGAAGGAAGTAAAATTTTTGAATGTATCAAAGTGGCGTTACTGGCGACCATGAATGCCTATCCGCCCCAGGTGGCTGTGGAATTTGGCCGTAAGGTTTTATATTCGACAGAACGTCCAAGCTTTCAAGAGTTGGACAATCATTTGCGGGAGCTCAAGGGGAAATGACAGATCATGGCTGAAGAGGGAAAAAATAAGCCTATTGTCATAAAACGCATCAAAAAAGGGGGCGGTGGAGGCCACGGCGGCGCCTGGAAAATCGCTTATGCGGATTTCATCACCGCCATGATGGCCTTCTTTTTGTTGATGTGGTTGCTGGGGTCCACTACCAAAGCACAATTACAAGGGATTGCCCAGTGGTTTAAAAATCCTGAGAGGGTTTCATTGATGGGGGGACCCGGTAGTGGATCTTCCAATTCCATTTTGCCCGGCGGTGGCAAGAATCTGACGAAAACTGTTGGCGAAATTCAGCGCGGCGAAAAGCGGCAAAATCTTGCCAGTAATCCGACCCTCACTGCGGCTGTAGAAGAGGTGGATCGCAAGAATCTGGACCATTTGAAAAAAACCCTGGAAGCACAAATTGCCAGCAATCCTGCGCTGGCGGCTTTTCGTCACCAGTTACTGATCAATATTACTCCGGAAGGGTTGCGAATCCAGGTGGTGGATAGCGCCAAACGTTCCATGTTTCCGAATGGCAGTACTGTTCTGGAGCCTTATGCCCGGACGATATTCAAGGCTATTGCACCAACCTTGAATCAATTACCCAATCAGATCAGTATTACCGGGCATACGGATGCCTTACGTTATGCGAATGGTGGCAAAGGCTACAGCAATTTCAATCTGTCGGCGGGACGTGCCAACGCTGTTCGTCAGGTGCTGGTTCAGAATGGTCTGGATGAAAGTAAAATACTGAGAGTAGTCGGCATGGGATCGGCGGTGTTGTACGTGCCTAAAGAGCCGGACTCTCCCTTGAATAGACGGGTAAGCATCGTGGTATTGAGTCAAAAAGCGGCGTTGCGGATTGTTGATAATCAGAAAATGGAAGAAAGTGTGGATAATACCAGTGCTGCTCAACAAATCATCGGTGGGGCCGCCGCCGAAAAGCCAGCTATTGCCGGGAGTATATCCGCAGCCACTCCAGGAGCGCTTCCATCGCCATTGGCCACGCCCGCAAAAAGCCCTGGATGAAAAGCGCCTGATTGCCGATGATCCGCAACCTGATGGCCTGCCAATAGGGCTGTGGTTCCTCGACCCTCTGCAAAACCAGTTTTTGAATCAGTTTCCGATTTCTTTCGCCAAAGCCTGCATGGCAATTGCCCGTAACAGGCTGG
>DYJM01000183.1 GCA_020723125.1 Acidithiobacillus ferrivorans | reverse complement strand
TGCGCCGTGATCGTTACTAACTAAACATTATTGTCTCTAACCTCCCTTCAAGTTAACCTAACAACACACCACTCAACTTCCAAAACTCCTGGTTATATTCTTAATGTAATCAGTCGCTATCCCTATTTGTTGATCCCAATCAACACGAAAGTTTCTTGGCGATCCGGCTAATTTTTGGCTAGCTTGCACCTAGACACGATTTTCATCTAGTTCTAATTTTTCATTGAACTAATAACGAAAGGTAATTTCTTGATTGCTGGAGTCTGCTCAATACTGTATCAGCGAATGTATCCCATATTGTTACTGCCCCCGGTGGCGAGCGATCTGAAGCTGCTGGTGGGTATTCATACGCTCCGGCTGAACTCGGTAAATGGCAGCGTCTGGACCGCAGCCCTGCGACGCTGACATCTCCCGGCTATCCGGAGAGCCCCCGCATCGCGTAAAATGGGGCTATTTTTTGGAGGGATAATATCCATCATGTCAAAAGCGGTTTGGCCTATGGCCAAAGTGGCCATCATCGCGATGATCGGCGCCTTCCTGCTGTGGATCAGCCTGATCCAGCCCATGCTTCATAAGTCCGATGTGGCCAGCACATCCATTCCGCTGGTGAGTGGCAAAACCCTGGATGTGACGGCGCTGCGCGGCAAGGTCGTGGTATTGAATTTCTGGTCTCCCGACTGCCCGCCCTGTATCCAGGAACTGCCCGATCTGGAACGACTTTACCAGACCTATCGCGCGCAGGGTCTGGTGGTGGTAGGCATCGCCACGCCGGGATCATCCAGGTCCAGAAGTCTCGCCGCCGCCGCCATGGCCCACGTGACTTATCCTTTATCTATAGATCAAAGTGGCGCTCTCACCCGCGCAGTGGGCGGAATCATGGTTACACCCACACAGGTCATCATCGACAGGGAAGGGCGGGTGATCGACAAATACCAGGGCGTCGTTACCGGACCGGAGCCGATGGAGGATATCCTGCTGGCATTACAGCAGAAGTGAGGGAAAGGACAAAATACGGGTGTTGCCAGCCTACGCCGAGAGGGCAGCCGGTGATGTCGGCAGGTCGCTGCAGGCCCACTCATCCATAGCGACGACGACGTTATAAACCGCGTAACCATCGTCTCCCAGCATGTCCAGGGCATATTCCGCCGCATCACGGGAACGGTTTCCGCTACCGCAGACAAAGTATAGCTTGAAAGCGCCCATGCCCTTGCAGTTGCTCACGGCGTTTTTCAGTTCGCGGTGAAAATGCTGATTATCCACCAATGCATCATCACGAATCAGCTTCCACGGGATGAACTGCGCCCCCGCGATTTGCCCGTGTATGGGGTTCCATTGGACTTCAAACCCTGAGTACGGAACCATGCATTCAACATCGCCTTTCAGTGCTATATCGCAAGGAATCCAGCCACAGCAGCAGAGCTTTTCTGGAGTTGCTGCGCCAGCCTTCTGTTTAACTAACGACTTATTTGACTTTTCCACAGTGGGCACTGAGATAAGTGCCCTGCATTTGCATATCCGTTACCGTTTTGTATTGGGCATCGCTACGCACAATAGCGGTAATGACCCAGTGCGAATTCAGGTGACGGGCACTGGACTGAAACCAACCGACCTGAGTCATGGAAGCTCCCGGTGCCTGACAGTGAAAAGTCCATTGGGTTTTGCCATCGGGCAAAACTTTATGACTGCCGGTACAGCGATCACTTCCCGCAGGCAGAAAAACGGATTCCGGTTTTTGGTGGGCTTTCACACAAATTTGCATACTGCGTTCCATGGGCGTGCTGACTGGCGGCGAAGAGACTTTCGTTGTACCAGCAACATGCATCATCCAGAGCCCCGGCTGCATGGGCGCATCGGCAGCCAAGGCAGAAACGGAACTGGCTCCAGCCAGTAATAAAATAGCGATTCCTAAACGGCGCATAAGGCTTCCTTTGATAATATCTGCAGACTCAAAAAATATTCTGGCTGGCCAGAAATGTAACACAACTATGTGTGGCTACGATATTAAAAACGCCTCTGCGTAACAGCCTTTACCTAATGAGAAATGACCTTTAAGGTGCGCTGGTCAGGATGGTCGGGATGCTGCACCAGCCAGTGGTGACTGACTTCAAAAGCTCCCCAGAAACACAGGGCGATAATTATCAGGGCCAACCACTGCTTCATTCTCCGTCTCCTAGAAAATATGCATCAATGCGTGAATAAAACTCTGGGTTTCCGCACTGACCTTG
>DYJM01000182.1 GCA_020723125.1 Acidithiobacillus ferrivorans | reverse complement strand
TTTTTCGCTTGGTGCTACGAGCCTGTCAAAGAGGTATTTTCAAGACAGCCGATTTGCGCCCATAAGGCAAATGTTGCGCGAAAATACGACAGAGGATAGATTATGACAAACTTGATCGGTCAATCCCTCGGACGCTACCACATCCTCGAACAACTTGGCGAGGGTGGGATGGCGACTGTTTACAAGGCCTACGACACGCGCCTCGAGCGCGAGGTGGCGGTCAAAGTGATCCGCCGGGAAGCCTTCCCACCCGAGCAGCTCGAACACGTCTTGAAACGCTTCGAACGGGAAGCCAAAGCGCTGGCGAAACTGTCACACCCCAACATCGTCAGCTTGCTCGACTATGGCAATCATGAAGGCACCCCCTTTCTGGTTATGCCTTTTTTGCCGGGAGGCACGCTCAAAGCCAAGCTTGGTCGTCCAATCCCCTGGAAGACAGCCATCCAACTCATCATCCCGCTCGGACGCGCCTTGGCCTACGCCCACAGTGCAGGAATTGTCCACCGGGATATCAAACCTTCCAATATTCTCATCACTGCTTCAGGCGAGGTCATGCTGACCGATTTCGGGATCGCCCGCCTGCTCGAAACCGAAAGCGGCCAGACCCTGACCGGCACCGGCATGGGCATCGGCACGCCCGAATACATGGCCCCTGAACAGGGGATGGGCAGGCAGGTGGATGCCCGCGCGGACATCTACGCCTTGGGAATCGTACTTTACGAAATACTGACCGGGCGCAAGCCCTACACTGCTGATACGCCCATGGCCGTCCTCATCAAGAAGATCAATGACCCGCTACCCAGGCCAAAGCAATTCGTGCGCGATCTGCCGGATGCCGTCGAGCACATCCTGGTCAAAGCCCTGGCCAGGCAAATTGAGAACCGCTACCCGGATATGCCTGCTTTCGTGCAAGCGTTGGAAAACCTCCTGGCGGAATCCGGCATAATAACAATTGAGGACACCGCTCGCACGATTATGCAACTGACCGAAACCGAAACACAGGCAACCAGCGATCAGATCGGCTTTGGAGCTCTTTATCCAGAAATTGGAACCGATACTACCGAAGATGTGCCCTCTCAGAGAAGCAAAGAGAAGTCAGGCATGGCGCGCTATTGGCCGGTTGGAATGGGGATATTGGCGCTGATACTTTTGTGTGGAGTAACGATTGGCGGGATCATCTTGAGTCAAGCAAAAGCCGTGACGCCCACCAGCGCGCCGCCCCGGATTACGACCGGACCAGCATCCATTTCCACGTCAACCCATTTGCCTATCCCAAGCGAGACTTTTACATCTGTACCTGTTGCGCTCCCCTCCGTGACTTCGACAGGAATGCAAACTCCTACGTCAGACTCTGAAGATGAAATGGAAAATCCAAAGGATGGCGCAACGCTGAAATATATCCCCTCGGCCACCTTTACGATGGGACTCACTTCACAGCAGGCAGATCAGCTATGGAACAACTGCGGCAGCGATTGCGATTCCGGCCACAAGAAGCTTTTCAACGATTCACAGCCTGCCCACCGCGTGGAACTGAGCGGTTATTGGATTTATCGTACCGAAGTCAGCAATAGCCAGTATGCCCAATGTGTAAAATCGGGCAATTGCTCCCCGCCCAAGAAAAACTCGTCCTCGTCCCGAAGTAGTTACTATGGCAATCCCAGTTTCGAGAATTATCCTGTCGTTTGGGTGGATTGGTACCAGGCGGATTCTTACTGCCGCTGGGCCGGTGGCCGCCTGCCAACCAATGCCGAATGGGAATATGCCGCCCGCGGGAATGATGGTCGCTTGTTCCCATGGGGTGACACTTTCCCTGGGGGCAGCCGGGCTAACGTCAATGGCTACCTGGGTGACACCAACGCTGTGGATGATTTTGCCAATTATGCCAGCCCCTTTGGGCTACTCAACACAACCGGCAATGTCTGGGAATGGGTCTCGGACTGGTATAGCGCAACCTATTATGCAAACAACAACGATTGGACAGATCCCACAGGCCCATCCAGTGGTGATAATATCAATGGGTCGGCAGTCAAGGTCGGGCGCGGCGGCTCGTGGTGGATCAAGAGCGCCATTTCAAGCGTGTCTGTTCAAGATTGGGAACACCCCGGCACCACGGGATATGCGGTCGGGTTCCGTTGCGTGATTGAACCATGACAAGGATGCAAACATGACCAATCTCATCGGTCAATCCCTCGGGCGCTACCACATCCTCGAACAACTCGGCGCCCCACAGGGGTGCT
>DYJM01000181.1 GCA_020723125.1 Acidithiobacillus ferrivorans | reverse complement strand
TGGGTATGTTGCTGACGTGGGGCGATTGGGAATAAGAGGTACCGTTCCTCTCAATGTCGGCACAGTTGATTTACTTTCCGGATACCCCAATATTGTCACCGTACCGTCGTTAGTGTTAGACACGTACACCCAGCCATTTGCTGGATTCAGCGCAATCTTATACGGATGCCAGCCAACCTTGATTGTTGCGACAACTTTCGTTCCATTGATGACCATTACCGTATTGCCATTTGGGCCGTCACCTCCATAATTCGCCGCATAGACAATGCCTGTGAGTGGATCAATTGCCAAAGCCGCTCTTGAACCAACTTGAATGTCGTCAATGACTCGCATGTCCTGCACCATGACGACGCGTCCTTCAGTTGGCGCATAACCGGAGTGCGGGATGTACACTGCCCCAGAAACAGGATTCACCCGGATTTGGTCGACATTTCCCATATCTCTAACCAGGAACACTGAATCAAGCAACTTGCCATCTTTGAAACGATACAAGGTTTGATGAGTGAGCGCGTAGACTTCACCTGTGCGCGGATTAACGTCCAGCGAATCCACGCCGACTTCCAGTTCGTAGCGCGCGATCTCCTGCAAATCCTTGAAGACAAGCACCTTTTTGTTAGCGCCCACATAGACCAAACCGCTGAGTGGGTCTGCCACAACATGTTCGGCAAATACTTGCCCCAACTTGATATTATCAATCACCTGCGTGCCACTAATCACCAGAAGGTTACCTTCCAAACTTCCACCTCCTAGGGGACGGGAACGATAAGCACTCGCAATGTAGGCATAGCCACTACGCGGTTCTACTGCTACTCCTGTAGGCTGTTTCCCAACTGTTGGTACAACTCCAATCTGCTCAGTTCCGCGAATGACAGTGATATTATCCGTACCTTCGTTTGCGATATAGAGCAAGCCCTTGGTTTCATCTATTGCCATTGAGCGAAAATCATTTCCTGGAATCGGGAGTTCGCCCACAAAGTCAGTTCCTTTCAAGATTGTGAGATGCCCAGACCCGGCGACATACACGTAACCGGTGCAGGGATTGACTGCCGCTACACCATCGCCGCCAAGCATTTTCACTTTGCGTGTTTCTATTACTTGAGGCGCTCGCGTCGTCATTGTTTCCGCCGCGCGAGTAGGAATTGGCTCCGCACATCGCCATGTTGCGCGTGATGAATCTATCGCATTTTGGCAACCGGAGAGAAATAGAATCACGCTGATTAACAACCGCATCCAGCCATTACGTAGATTCATAGCAATAACCCTTTCACTGACCACGCAAGATCAATGGCAGGTAGGTGAACCAGGGAAGGTCTGGACAGCGTTGCGGGTAATACAGGAACGCACAGCGAGAGGGCTTGGCATCCAGCTTGGTTGTCCTATACAATCCCCAAAACCCAGGTCTCAACACATGTGGACTCGATGGATCGAAAACCTCTAACTCTGGATGACGAATCCGCGATTCTTCACTCGCCTGCGTACCCAAGAGAGTGGGGCGATTCGGTTGATCAACGATTTCATCCATATACTTGTACCAGAAAATCTTGTTCACCGATCGCGCTTCGTTGAACAAGATGTCAAAGCCAGGCTTGAGATAGCGGGCTTGCGTTATTTCATCCACCACTGGCCATCGCGCGTTTGGCGCACCCAGTGCGCTATTCCAGCCGACTTCACTTACCCAGACTTTCTTGCCCGTGTCACCGTTCGCCTCCATCCTCCGCACAAATTTATCAACGATTGTCCGATCTCCCAACGTCACGTTCATTTCCGCTGCTTGGTGCATGTAGCCAGTGGGATCCAAACTGTACTGCGGATTGTCGTTGTAAGGATGAATCGCGAACACATCGAACGGTCTGGCACCGTTTTGTTCTTGGTCGAGTCTGAGGTAAACTCGGCGGAAATAGTCTTCTTGCGCATTCCACGCGTGCTCCAAGCCGGCGGCAACGATTTTCGCATTCGGGTCTGCTAACTTGATTGAGTTCGCTGTCTGGGTCAACAATGCGGCATAACGTGAGTCGCTGAGCGGCACCACGTCAACCGGCTCATTCCACACCTGCCAGTATTTGACGCGTCCTTTGAAATGACTCGCCAACCAGTTCGCTCTGTTGGCGAAATCAGTCCGATAGGATGCGGCAGTTGCATCATTGTTTGCATCCAATACAGACCGCGAGATGCTTTCGTGGTCGAACAATGGCATCACGCCAATACCGGCATTGCACAATGTGTCTATCATCCGATCATAT
>DYJM01000180.1 GCA_020723125.1 Acidithiobacillus ferrivorans | reverse complement strand
AAATTTGGCTTGCGTTTTCTTTTTGCTCTTACCGGTATCGTTACCGGTAACGATTTCTTCCATCAAACACCAAGAAACTGGAGGCTATTCCCAAAGATTTTCCTTTCACCTTTCCCCGTTTCCCTTCATCCGTTTATTTTCACCCTTCAAGGAGAAGAAAATGACCCGCAAGATTAGCACCCTTTTGAGCATTTTGCTCGCCGTCTCGTTTATCCTGGTCGCCTGCGCCCCCGCCGCTCCGGCTACCGAAGCCCCGGCCGCTCCCGCCGACGCTACCACCGCACCCGCCGCTCCCGCTGACGCCACCACCGCCCCCGCTGCGCCCGCTAAGACCGTTCTCAAAGTCTGGTCTTTCACCAACGAAATCAACACCATGGCAATTGCCTTTGAAGGCAAGCATCCCGAAGTGGATGTGCAATATACCATGATTCCGATGACCAACGGCGAATATCAGACCAAACTGAAGGCCGCCCTCGGCACCGCTGACGCGCCGGATGTCATCGCGCTCGAAGCCTCCTTCGTCAAAAGCTACGTCGAAAGCGACATGCTGGCCGACCTCGGCAGTCTGCTGCCCGATGCCAAAGCCGCCAACACCTACACCTTCGTCACCGACGTTGGTTCCAATGCCGGTGTGACCAAGGCCTTCGCCTACCAGGCGACCCCCGGCGCGCTTTTCTATCGCCGCAGCCTGGCAATTGAATACTTCGGCACCGATGACCCCGCCAAAATCCAGGAATTGCTCTCGGATATGGACAAATTCACAGCCGCCGCGGCCACCGTCAAAGAGAAATCGGGCGGCAACACCTACATGGTCGCTTCCAGCGGCGACTTCCAGAATCCCTTCTTCTCCAACCGCGCTCAACCGTGGGTGGTGGATGGTACCCTGGTCGTTGACCCAATGGTCGAGAAATACGTCGCCACTGCCAAACTGTTCCGCGACAACGGCTATGAAGCCCAGGCGCAGCAGTGGCTGGAAGGCTGGTTCGCCGGCATGAACGACAGCCTGGTGGACGCCAATGGCAACCCCAAGAAGGTTTTCTCGTACTTTCTGCCGACCTGGGGTCTATCTGCCGTCCTGGCTCCCAACGCTAAATCGGCGGACGGCACGCATGACACCAGCGGTGACTGGGCCGTCATCACCGGGCCACTGCCCTATCAGTGGGGCGGGACCTGGTTGGGCGTCCCTAAAGATAGCCCGAACATGGACCTGGCCAAAGAATTCGTGCGCTTCTCGACCCTTGACGAGGAAACGCTGACCAATTGGGCGACCGGTGTCTACACCAACGATTACCTGAAGGCAATTGACCCGAACGTAGCCCCCGACCAGCAACAGGCTCCCGGTGACTTCGTCTCCAGCCAAAACGTGGTGGAGAAAATCATCCCCTCCTTCGACAACTCTGAACTGAGCAAATTCCTGGGCGGGCAGAATTCCTACGCCGGCTTCGCCGCCGCCGCTCCCTCCGTCAACGCCACCCTGCTGCAAGGTTCCGATTTCGCCATTCAGCAAGCGCTGAGCGACCCCCTCAACCAATACATCAACGGCGCAATGACGCTCGATGAAATGTGGGCCGCCTGGAAAGACAGCGTCCGCAACGAATTTCCGGATTTGATTATCCCGTAAGTCGGCAAGAATGGTTTATCATGGGTCAGTGTATCATCCGATACACTGACCCATTTGGAGACAAGAGATATGAAAATTTCAGCCAAATTTCGTAGAAATTATTTTGGGGTGCTTTTTCTCATCCCTTTCATAGTCGCATTTCTAGTTTTTGGGCTGTTTCCCGTCTATAACACAATTGCGCTGAGTTTCACCGATACCACGCTGATGACCTCCAAGTCCAACTTTATCGGGTTGAAAAATTTTCAGCGCCTGTTTGCTGATGGCGTTTTTCTCCATGCCATCGGCAATACCTGGCTCTTGTGGCTGCTGAACTTCATTCCGCAAATTGGGATTGCCATGCTGCTTTCGGTCTGGTTTACCAATGCGCGTCTGCGCCTCAAGGCGGTGGGCATTTGGCGTGCTTTGTTCTTTTTGCCCAATTTGCTGATGCCCGCCGCCGTGGCCTCCCTCTTTTTCAGCCTGTTCTCCTACTTCGGCCCGGTGAACCAGTTTCTCGTGCAGAACGGTTTTCTGCCCGAGGCGATGCACTTTTTGCAAAGCAAGGAAATTGCGCGCGGGCTGGTGATTTTTATCCAGTGGTGGATGTGGTTCGGCAACACCATCATTATTTTGATGGCCGGTATGACC
>DYJM01000053.1 GCA_020723125.1 Acidithiobacillus ferrivorans | reverse complement strand
ACGCTTAATCGATAAACAACAAGGGAGGATTGCTGTTATGTGGGTCATTATTTCGCTGGTGCTTGCTGCTGTGGCTGTCCTATTCGCCGTACAAAACAATACCATGACCTCCGTGCATTTTTTTTCATGGACTTTTGCCCAATCTCAGGGCGTGATTTTACTGTGTGGATTTGTGGCGGGGTTTATCGCCAGCGTGCTGATCTATCTACCCACCCATATCCGCAACAAGCTCAAAATACGTCGTCATGAACGCCGCTTGTCCGATCTTGAAGGACAGCTCAGTGAAGAAAGGGGCAAGCGGGAATACATCGAAAAAGAACACGCCGCCGCTTTACGTATTCAGAAAAACAATGGCGTTGCCGGACCCAAAGACGAAAATGGCCAATGAGATCTGGCGACAGGGTCAGGCTTAATCCTTCTTTTTATCAGCCACCGGTACGGCTGACGCCGTTTTGTATTCGGGCACGGTACGAGCAAGTACTTCCAGATTCTTGCTTGCCTGGGGGTTACCTGCTTCTGCCGCCTTGTGCCACCACAATGCCGCCTTGGCGTAATCCTGAGGAACACCCTGACCCGTAAAGTAGAGGTTGCCCAGATTATACTGAGCAGCCGAAACCCCCAACTCTGCCGCCTTGTTCCACCAATAGGCCGCTTTGATCAGGTCCTTGGGCACCCCTTGACCAAAATAATATTGCATGCCCAGGTTGTACTCGGCCTTGCCGTAACCATGCATGGCTGATTTTTCAAACCACTGTGCCGCCAACGTGTAATTTTGTGGCACACCATCGCCCAATGCGCAGCGGGTACCGATGCTGTTTTCCAGTTTGGCGGTAGTCAAATCGGTCGGCTGCGAGCTGGCTGAGTCTTCCATTTCTGCCTTATTGGCCGTCGTCTGGGCATTGGCCAAGGGTGCGGCAAGGAGCAAAAACGCGGCAGCCGAACAAGCGAGCAGCGCAGGATTGGACAATAAACGATGAGCTGGCATGATTCACTCCATAAATGAGGGTTAATGGCTTTCAGATGCGAAGGTTACACCATAAAGCTAAGAAACTGCCACAACTTTTTACGCCAACCTTCCAACCAGGGAAAATCCTCTTTCAGGATTTTGTGCTTTGCTCTATCTCGCTCTGGCGCCAGCGCTGGGCCAGCTTATCAAGTACCGCATTGACAAAACGATGCCCCTGTTCAGCACCAAAATCCTTTCCCAATTCAATGGCTTCATTGATGACTACCCGGTATGGTGTTTGCGGCAGATCACGGAGTTCATAGGCGGCAAGACGCAAAATGGCGCGCTCCACTTCACTGATTTCATCGGCCCAGCGCCGATCCGGGATTTCTTCGGCAATGGCCGGATCCAACTGCGGAATCGCCTGGCAAACGCCTTCCCATACTGTCGCAAAGAAAGCGCGATCGGCGCCCTGAAGCCGTTCCGGGTCTGCAGTAAACTGAAGCGCAATTTCTGCACAATGTCCCGGATTCAGTTGCCATTGATAAAGGGCCTGGATAATAGCCTGACGCGCCAGGCGACGACGACTGTTTTTCATGGAGGCTCAGATCTGACCCAGAAGCTGTACCATTTCGAGAGCCGTCATGGCCGCATCAAAACCTTTATTGCCTGCCTTGGTACCGGCACGCTCAATAGCCTGTTCAATGCTGTCAGTGGTTAAAATACCGAAAATCACCGGGATACCCGTATCCATGGCCACCTGTGCCACACCCTTGGAAACCTCTCCTGCCACATAATCAAAATGGGGCGTTCCGCCACGAATAACGGCACCCAGACAAAGAACCGCATCATAATTTCCACTACGCGCCAGTTTTTGCGCAACCAATGGAATTTCATAAGCGCCCGGCACATAGACCACATGAATTTGTTCATCACTGGCACCATGACGACGCAAAGCATCTACAGCGCCCTGCTCCAGTTGCTGGGTAATGAAACTGTTAAAGCGGCTGACCAGCAGGGCAAATCGAAACTTACCAGCCTGGAGACTACCTTCTATTCGCTGAATCATGATTTTTCCTTATTTATTTTTCCTGAAATGGACGCTGGCCCACAATTTCGAGACCGAATCCGCCAATACCTCGGTACTGGAAATGGCTGTCACTCAGCACCTCGGCACGATGCACGCCCAGATCCGTGAGGATTTGGGCGCCAATACCAAAAGTGCGCAAAACCCGACCAGCATCTCCAGCCTGCCCAGGCCCTTTGGGCATTTCCGGCAGGGCAGATACCTCCCGGACCAGATCTTCCACACTTTCTTCATGGTGCAGGTACACCAGCACGCCCCGACCCTCTGCCGCAATCCGCTCTAACGCGCGGGTATTGGGACTGGCCGCTCCCGCAAACAGATCATTCAGGGTTTTACCCACCTGAACACGCACCAGCACGGGACTTTCGGTAGCCGCCACTTCACCCATGACCAAGGCAAAATGCGTTTCCTTCGCTACCCAGTCCCGATAAACCGTTAGCTGGAATTCTCCATAGGCACTCTGCCAGGGCCCCTGCGCTTGGCGCTCGACAATCCGCTCTCTTTCAAGGCGATAGCGGATCAAATCGGCAATGGTGCCAATTTTAAGTCCATGCTTTGCTGCATAGGGAAGCAGATCGGGTAAGCGAGCCATTTCCCCATCGGCATTGAGAATCTCACAAATCACTCCCGCCGGCTTGCAACCAGCCAGTCGTGCCAGATCCACGGCCGCTTCGGTATGCCCAGCACGAACCAGAACCCCGCCCGGTTCGGCAGCCAGTGGGAAAACATGTCCGGGCATGACCAGATCTTCGGGCACCGCATTTTCAGCAATTGCGGCCTGAACAGTGGCTGCCCGGTCTGCTGCCGAAATGCCCGTAGTCACTCCCCGAGCCGCTTCTATGGAAACGGTAAAGGCGGTTCCAAGGCTGGCCGTGTTATGTCCGACCATTTGCGGCAGACGCAGCTGTTGGCAACGTTCCCGGGTCAAGGGCAGACAGACCAGCCCGCGTGCCTGGGTCACCATAAAATTGATGGCAGCCGGAGTCACGAACTCCGCGGCCATGATCAAATCCCCCTCATTTTCCCGGCCCTCGTCATCCATAAGGATCACCATGCGACCCGCTGCAATTTCGGCAATAATTTCTTCGGCGGGACTGATTTTACCTTCACTCATACGGGGTATCCTCTGGCAGCTAGTGATTCACGGGTGATTGCCGATTTTAGCCCCGACTGCGCCTCTGTCGCTACCCAACGTTCCAGATAACGGGCAATCAGGTCCACTTCGAGATTGACCGCCTGCCCCGCACGCCAGGCTGATGCGGTTGTATTCGCCAGGGTATGGGGGATCAGATTCAGCAGAAACCGCTCACCTTCCAGCGCATTGACGGTCAGGCTGATGCCATCTACGCTAATGCTGCCTTTGGCGGCGATGTAGCGCCGCAGTTCGCACGGGGCGGTCACCGCATAAACCTGTGAACGTCCGGAATTCTGCACACTATGGATTTGTCCGACCCCATCCACATGGCCCGCCACCAGGTGGCCGCCCAGACGGTCAGCCAGACGCAGGGCTTTTTCGAGATTCACGGCACTTCCTGTTTTCAGGCTACCCAGTAGAGTCTTGTTCAGGGTCTCGCGGGAAATATCCACGGCAAAGCCGTCTTTGTGCAGCTCTACTACGGTCAGGCACACACCGGATACAGCAATACTGTCGCCCAGTTTGACATCACCCAGATCCAGCCCGCCAGAGGCGATGGTCATCCGGAAATCACCGCCCTGCGGCTGCAATTGGCGAACCTGACCCAAGGCCTCAATAATACCGGTGAACATGAATCAAAGCTCCTGCGGACCCAGGGTCCACTTTAGATCATTACCCAGCGACTCGACCCGAAGACTCCGCCAGCGCGGCGCTTCGCTCAGTTGTTGAAAAGGGCCAACCTGCATGGCGGGCAATGCCCCCTGACCGAGGAGCATGGGGGCCATATAGAGCAGCCACTCATCGACCAATCCGGCTGCAAACAGGGTACTGGCCAGGCCCGAACCCGCCTCTACCAATACTTCATTGATTTGTTTCTCTGCCAAAATGCGCATGACTGCCGGACAATCAAGACGTTCGCCATCCAGCGGCACAGCAAACAATTCTGCTCCTGCCGCCTGCAGCGCATTTTTGGCTGATTCCGACCGGTCCGGCCCATGAAATATCCAGACCGCGCCGGGTGAAGCAAACAGTGCCGCATCTGCCGGGGTCCGCAAATGGGTGTCCAAAACCACCTTCACCGGATACCGGCGCAGTGGAATATCCAGACGCGGGGCCAGGCGCGGGTTGTCGGCCAAAACCGTGCCAATCCCCACCATGATGGCACTGGCGCTGGCCCGTTCTTTTTGCACATCGGCGCGCGCCAAGGGACCGGTTAGCCACTGACTTTGTCCATTGCCCAGCGCCACAGCAGCATCCAGACTGACTGCCTGCTTTAAGCGAATCCAGGGACGCCCGCCTTCCATGCGCATGAAAAATCCGGGGTTCAGCGCTCGACTTTCGGCTTCGCGGCAGCCCAGTTCAACCTCAATGCCTGCGGCCCTGAGCCGGGCAATGCCCTGTCCGGAAACCAGCGGATTGGGATCCTGAATCGCCACCACCACCCGTTTCACCCCTGCGGCAATCAGGGCATCTGCACAGGGGCCGGTCCGCCCGTGGTGACTGCAAGGTTCGAGTGTCACATAAACCGTCGCCGCCCGCGCTGCCGCCCCGGCTTCGGCAAGGGCGAACACCTCGGCATGGGCCTCACCGGCGAAAAGATGAGCACCCCGGCCGACAACAGCGCCCCCCTGCACCACCACCGCTCCCACTCGCGGATTGGGATGGGTGGAATATAAACCCTGTTTCGCCAGGTCCAAGGCTATTTCCATGAAATGGTGGTCCTGCTCAGTCGGCATCAGAACTCCCTTTTTCCGGCCCCTGCTGCTGATCGGGATGAGAGCCCTCTTTCAGACGGGCAATCTCCGCGCTGAATGCATCCACATCTTCAAAACGCCGGTACACCGAAGCGAAACGCACATAAGCCACCGGATCGAGGCCGCGCAAAGCTTCCATGACCAGTTCGCCAATCAGACGCGCCGGCACTTCGCGCTCGCCTCTTTCGCGAAGACGCCGTTGAATCTGACGCAGGGCTGCATCCACCTGCTCGGTAGCGACCGGACGCTTGCTCAGCGCCCGCGTCAAACCACGCTGCAATTTGTCCTCGTTAAAAGCCTCACGACGCCCATCGGTTTTAACCACCATGGGCAAGGCGAGTTCGGCACGCTCAAACGTCGTGAAACGTTGGTTACATTGCGGACATTCCCGACGGCGCCGCACCGTCCCGCCCTCATCCGCAAGGCGGGAATCCACCACCCGGGTGTCAGCGAAGGCGCAGAACGGGCAATGCACGGAATCCTAGCCGTACACCGGAAACTGCTTGCACAGGGCAGTCATATCCGCCTTGACCCGGGCAATCACTGCGGCATCTGCGGGAGCATCCAGAACATCGGCGATGCCCTTGCCCAAGCGCTGCATTTCCGCTTCTGCAAAGCCACGGGTGGTGGCTGCCGGGGTGCCGATGCGAATACCACTGGTCACCGCTGGCGGACGGGTATCGAAAGGCACTGCGTTTTTGTTGACCGTGATGTGGGCCTGGCCCAACGCTTCCTCGGCTTCCTTGCCGGTTATCTTTTCGCCCAGATTGAGGAGGAAAAGGTGATTATCCGTACCGCCTGACACGGCTGTATAACCTCGCCCGGCAAGTACCTGACTCAGCGCCTGGGCGTTGCGGATGACCTGTTGCTGATAGATTTTGAACTCCGGCTGCAAAGCTTCCCGAAAAGCTACCGCTTTACCAGCAATGACATGCATCAGAGGACCACCCTGCAAGCCAGGGAAGATCAAAGAGTTGACCTTCTTGGCATATTCTTCCCGGCAAAGAATGAGGCCACCACGCGGACCACGCAGGGTTTTGTGGGTCGTGGTGGTGACAAAATCCGCATGGGGTACCGGACTGGGATGTAAACCGGCCGCAACCAATCCGGCAATGTGGGCCATGTCCACCAGCAAGTAAGCGCCGATACTCCGGGCAATTTCACCGATTTTTTCGAAATCGATAATGCGCGAATAGGCACTGGCCCCTGCAACGATCATTTTGGGACGCTCCTGCTCGGCCTGTGCTGCCATTGCCTCATAATCAATCCGGCCATCTTCGGCGCGCACCCCATAAGCGACCACCTGAAACAGCTTGCCCGAAACATTGACCTTGGCGCCGTGGGTGAGATGTCCACCATGGGCCAGACTCATGCCCATGATTTTGTCACCCGGCTTCAACACGGAAAGATAAACAGCCTGGTTGGCCTGAGAGCCGGAATGGGCCTGAACATTGGCATGTTCGGCGCCGAACAGTTCGAGAGCCCGGTCGATGGCCAACTGTTCAGCAACATCCACATACTCGCAACCACCATAATAGCGTTTGCCCGGATAGCCCTCGGCATACTTGTTGGTCAGCACCGAGCCCTGCGCAGCCATCACCATGGGGCTGGTATAGTTTTCAGAAGCGATGAGTTCCACATGATCTTCCTGGCGCTGGGTTTCCTTGCACATGGCATCCCATAGTGCAGGATCAAAATCAGCAATACTGAGGGTTTTGGAAAACATGATGCACTCCTTCAAAAACTTCCGGAAAAATTGTGGCTAGACACTAATGGATGCAAGAACGAAGGGCAAGGGTAAAAAATGCGTGCAAGTCATGAATGAAACTCATCAGAGTTTGACACGCACCGGCTGCGGGTGATGGGCGAGTACAAAGCGGGCGGCCTTGTTTTCTTTCTTTTTTCGGGGAGGACGCCGCTTGTCGGCAAAAATATCCTGATAGGCCACATGGATGACCGGCGGACCCAGCACCCAGACAATCAAGCCCAGCCACAACTGGGAAAAAGCCGGCATGAACAGATTCGCCAGCAAGATGACAGCCCAGAGACCGATCAGCGAATCCCGCAATTCCGGCCTGAACAGCAGGGTGAGTGTAGTTTCCACTTCTGACTCCAGCCAGCCATGCCCCTTGTGCAAGGCAAGGGCAATCCCGAAAAAAGCCGGAGAGAACCAGAAGTAAGGCATTAGCGATAAATCCGAAAACCGCTGTCCGAAAGCGAACCACCAGCCCCAGAATCCCTGACCCATGCCCGAGTCGTCATGCCAGGGAATATGGATCCCGACCAGCAGGCTACCCATGACCACTATGTCTTGGCCAAATTCGAAAATCATGCCAAAAACGGCAAAAAGCATTCCCCACAGCACCGCCACATGGAGGGCATGCCGCATTTGTCGGTTCGTGTAAGATTCCGTTTCTTCATCGGTATTGGCAGCGATTTCGAGGCCAAACAACAGCCCAAAGGGCGCCATGGCGTACATCAACCATTCGGGAAAGGGAATGGCCGCAAACACCAATGCTGCAGCGGAAAGCAGCAGCCATGGCCGGGGCCGGGCTACTACCAGCTCGGCACCTCCCTCGACCCAGCTCACTACACGATTTACCCACTTCCAGGCCAAAATCATCCCCCAGCAACATGACACACGGCCAAGCACAACCCGTCGCTCATGCTATCTCTTTTGATTCTAAACCATCAAGGCGCATAAACCTAAAAACAGCAGTTGCCGTCAGGATGAACACAAAATGCTGCGGACTTGAGCCGCTTGTCGCCGACGCCCTTGAAGTTTAGACTCTTCCGGCTCTGTTTGATGATTAGAAAAGCACACAATGCCTGCTCAGATACCCGCTGATTCCGTTGGACTGGTAACCCCGCAGACGGTCACTTTTCCAGCTGACCTGCAACTGGAGTGTGGGCGCAGCTTGCCGGGTTACACCCTGGTTTATGAAACTTATGGAACCCTGAACGAGGATCACAGTAACGCGATTTTGCTCTGCCATGCGCTTTCCGGTGATCATCACGCTGCCGGATATCACCATATGGATGATCGCAAGCCGGGCTGGTGGGAGCATCTGCTTGGTCCTGGCAAGGCCATGAATACTGAACAGTTTTTTTTCGTTTGCGCCAATTTTATCGGGTCCTGCAAAGGCTCAACGGGTCCAGCCAGCATCAACCCTGAAACCGGCAGTCCCTGGGGTCTGGATTTTCCCATGGTCACCGTCCGTGACTGGGTAAAAACCCAGGCCGACCTGGCCGATCATCTGGAGATTGAACAATGGGCAGCAGTTATTGGCGGTAGCCTGGGGGGTATGCAGGTCATGCAATGGAGCATGGATTACCCGGACCGGCTGCGTAACGCCGTGGTCATTGCTGCTGCGCCCAAACTGACGGCGCAGAACATCGCCTTCAACGAAGTTTGTCGTCAGGCCATCATGACGGATCCGGATTTTCACAATGGCCGCTATTATGCCCATGACACCAAACCGCGCCGGGGACTGTCACTGGCGCGCATGATCGGTCACATCACCTATCTTTCCGATGACGCCATGCGCACCAAGTTCGGTCGCGATACCCGGGGCGGCAAGGCCTTTTCCTTTGGTTTTGACGTGGATTTTGAAGTGGAAAGTTATTTGCGCTATCAGGGTTCAAGTTTTGTCGAACGCTTTGATGCCAACAGCTATTTATATATTACCAAGGCATTGGATTATTTTGATCCGGCCAGTGCATATGGTGGCAATCTGGCGGAAGCCTTTGCCCGGGTACAAGCGGCATTTTTGGTGGTCTCTTTCAGTTCTGACTGGCGGTTTTCCCCGGAACGCTCCCGCGAAATCGTGCAGGCACTGTATACCTGTAATCGCGATGTCAGCTATGCGGAAATTGAAGCCACCCACGGCCACGATTCGTTTTTAATGCCTATTCCCCAATATGTAGCCGTTCTCGGCACTTATCTGCAACGGGTTGCAGAGGAAATCGGACTATGAAGCTACGCCAGGATCTGGCCGTCATCGCCGAATGGATTGCTCCACAAAGCCGCATTCTCGATCTGGGCTGCGGGGAAGGAGAACTGCTGGCCTATTTGCGCGCCGAAAAGGACGTGCAAGGTTATGGGGTGGAAATTGAGGAAGATCGGGTCGTCGCCGCCATCCGACGTGGAATTCCGGTCATTCAGCAGGATCTTGATCAGGGACTCAAAAATTTTGCCGACCAGAGTGTCGATACGGTAGTCCTCTCTTTGACCCTGCAGGCTTCCACCTATCCCCGTCAGTTATTACTGGAAATGTTACGCGTCGGCCGGGAGGTCATTGTCACCTTTCCCAATATGGGACACTGGCATGCGCGCTGGCAACTGGGTGTGCTCGGCAAAATGCCCACCACAGACGCCTTGCCCCATACGTGGTATGATACCCCCAACATCCACCTGTGTACGATTCGTGACTTTGAACAACTCTGTGCCGACAACGGCATCGTCATCCATCAGCGGGTCGTGCTCAATGAGCGGCGGCGCAGCACTTGGCGCAACCGTTTGTTGCCCAACCTATTTGGAGAAGTGGCTTTATATCGTTGCGCCCTGGCCGCACGTTGAAGCTCATGCGAGGAGAACGCCATGACCCTGGAACTGATCAGCTTCCCCCTCTGCCCCTATGTACAGCGTTCCGTAATTACCCTGCTGCACAAACAGGTAGTCTTCAAACTGACGCACATTGATCTCGCCCACAAACCCGGATGGTTTCTCGAACTTTCGCCCATGGGCAGGGTCCCCTGCCTGAAAATCGGCACTGACGCCGTACTATTCGAGTCTCAGGTGATTAATGAATATCTGGATGAAACCATTGCACCGCCACTGCATCCTTCTGACCCGCTGGAACGCGCCCGGCACCGCGCCTGGATTGCCTTTGGCAGCGAAATGATTGGTGATCAGTTCCAGATGATGATAGCCCAGGGTGAAGAACGCTTTACGGCGGCCAGTCGCCAGCTTTTTGACAAGCTGGAGCGGCTGGAAAAAAACATGGCCGAAGGACCATTTTTTGCGGGTCAACATTTCAGTCTGGTCGATGCCGCCTTTGCTCCCTTATTCATGCGCATGGAAATTCTGCACGCATTGCGGCCATTGCCGCGTTGGGAATCCTTGGGCAAACTGCGCCGCTGGACCGCCTTACTCATGGAATTACCCGAGGTAGCAGGCTCCGTAACCGCCGACTTTCCCGAACGGCTGCGGAATTATCTCAGCGAAAAAGGCAGTCTTCTGCTACGCTCAGTCTGAATACAGGCTGCCGCATTTACGATTTGCACAGGAGTCATGCGTATGAGTGATCAACAGGGAGAGGACCGGCAGGATCAGGCGCTCGTGCCTACCACCCACTTTGGTTATCAGGAAGTTCCGGAAACGGAAAAAGAACACCTGGTCAGGGGGGTTTTCAGCAGTGTCGCGGGTAAATACGACCTGATGAACGACCTGATGTCACTGGGCGTGCATCGCCTGTGGAAGCGCTTCACGGTTGACCTCGCCCGCCCCCGTCCCGGCCAACGGGTGCTGGATCTCGCCGGAGGTACAGGTGACCTGGCTGCCGCCATTTATCCGCGCATCAAACCCAATGGTTCCATTGTGGTCTCCGATATCAATCCGGAAATGCTGGCGGTTGGCGAAAACCGCCTGGCGGACAAGGGCATCATCGCCGGCGTCGAATTTGTCGAAGCCAATGCCGAGGAACTCCCCTTTCCCGACCGCGAATTCGACTTGGTCACCCTGGCCTTTGGCATCCGCAACATGACCCATCCCGAACGGGCTCTGAAGGAAATTCACCGCGTCCTCAAAACCGGCGGGCGGGTGTTGATTCTGGAGTTTTCCCACCCGCGCTGGCCGGGATTACAGTCCATTTATGATTTGTATTCCTTTAACCTGCTGCCGCGCCTTGGCGAACTCGTTGCCAAGGATCGAGACAGCTATCAATATCTGGTGGAATCCATCCGCCGCTTCCCCGATCAGGAAACCTTCAAAATGATGATGGAAGAAGCCGGTCTGGAGCGCGTTGAGGTGTTCAACCTGTCGGGGGGTATTGTTGCCTTGCATCGCGGCTTTCGCATGGATTGATGAATGCTTTTCATCTGAACGCCTAAAAATTCCCTCTTGAGCCGAGACTCCGGGCAGGGCATGATGGCGACAATTTTCGCAGAGGAGTAATGCCCATGACGTCCGTCCACAGTCTCGGTTTTCCGCGTATCGGTCATAAACGCGAACTCAAAAAAGCGCTGGAAAGCTTCTGGTCCAAAGAAATTGATGAGCAGGAACTGCAGTCCCGTGCTGCCCAGTTGCGTGACCGTCACTGGAAAATCCAGCAGACCTGCGGGATGGACTTCATCCCGGTCGGTGATTTCAGCCTCTACGATCACATGCTCGACATGAGCTGCACCCTCGGTGCCATTCCTCCCCGTTACGCATTCTCCGGCGCTCAGGTGGGTCTGGATACCTTTTTTGCCATGGCACGCGGCTCCAGCACCCAGCCCGCCATGGAAATGACCAAATGGTTTGATACCAACTATCACTTCATTGTGCCGGAATTCCACGAAAACATGGAGTTCCGCCTGAGCAGCGAACGCCTGTTCGACCAGGTCAAGGAAGCCCAGGCTCTGGGCCTCAAGGCCAAACCCGTACTGGTCGGTCCCATCACCTACCTGTGGCTGGGCAAGGAAAAGGATCTGAATGCCGAAGCCCATCACGAAGCACAACATCATCATGATGACAGCGCCTGTCACGGTCATGGTGCGCCGATAGGTAATGCCTGCTTTGACCGTCTGACCTTGCTGCCCAAGGTTCTACCTGTTTATGCCGAAATTCTCGAGCGTCTTGCCGGTATGGGCGTGGAGTGGGTACAAATGGATGAGCCCGCTCTGGCACTGGATCTGCCCACTGAATGGCACCAGGCTCTGGCCTCCGCCTACCAGACCCTCAGCAAGGGCAAAAGCCCCAAGGTATTGCTGACCACCTATTTTGATTCTGTAGCGGAGCATGCCGAGGCTCTCAAAGCCCTTCCCGTCGCGGGCCTGCATCTGGATTTGCGGCGCGCCCCGCAACAGTTGGAGAGCTTCCTGAAAAATTATCCGGCTGACAAAGTGCTTTCTCTGGGCGTGGTAGATGGCCGCAATGTCTGGCGCGCCGACCTGGATGCAGCCATCAGGATCCTGGAACCTGCACACGAGCAGTTGGGCGACCGTCTCTGGATAGCGCCTTCCTGCAGTCTCTTGCACACCCCCGTTGATCTGGATCAGGAAACCGAACTCGACGCTGAATTGAAATCCTGGCTGGCTTTCTCCGTACAAAAACTCGATGAGGTCGCCATTATTGGTCGTGCCCTGAATGAAGGCGTGGCAGCCGTAGCGCAGGAACTGTCCACCGCCCGTGCTGCAGTCCAGTCGCGTAAGACTTCACCGCGCATTCACAACCCGGCTGTTGCCCAGCGTCTGGAAAGTCTGGGCAAGGATGACGGCCAGCGCAAAAGTGCCTTCCCGGTGCGTGAGGCGGCACAACGTGCCCGTTTCAAATTGCCGGCCTTCCCCACTACCAGCATTGGCAGTTTCCCGCAGACTCCCGAAATCCGCAGGGCCCGTCTGCAAAATCGCAAGGGTGAGCTCAGCGATGCTGATTATCAGAAGGCCATGGAAGCAGAAATTGCGCTGGTGGTGAAAGAGCAGGAACGTCTGGGTATTGACGTCCCGGTACATGGCGAACCCGAACGCAATGACATGGTGGAATATTTTGGTGAACAGCTTGCTGGATTCGCCTTTACCCGGCATGGCTGGGTGCAGAGCTACGGCTCGCGTTACGTCAAGCCACCATTGATTTTCGGTGACGTATCCCGTCCTGCCCCCATGACCGTAGCCTGGAGCAAATATGCCCAGTCTCTCACCCAGCGGCCCATGAAAGGCATGCTCACCGGTCCGGTGACCATCCTGCAATGGTCTTTTGTGCGCGATGATCAACCCCGCGAGCGCACCGCACTGCAGATCGCCCTGGCTATCCGCGACGAGGTCAAGGACCTGATCGACGCTGGCATCGGCATCATCCAGATTGACGAACCCGCCTTCCGTGAAGGGCTCCCCCTGAAACGTAAGGACTGGGAACATTACCTGAACTGGGCATCGCGGGCATTCCGCATTTCTGCGCAAATTGCGCCGGATGACGTGCAGATTCACACCCATATGTGCTACTCGGAATTCAATGACATCCTCCCCGCCATTGCGGCCATGGATGCGGACGTCATCACCATTGAGACTTCCCGCTCACAAATGGAGTTGCTGGATGCTTTTGCCACTTTCAACTACCCCAACGAAATCGGACCTGGCGTGTATGACATTCACTCCCCCCGCGTTCCCAGCGTGGAGGAAATGGTCGGCCTGATGGAAAAAGCGGTCAAGGTGGTTCCCGCAGAGCGTCTGTGGATCAACCCCGACTGTGGTCTGAAAACCCGTAAGTGGGCAGAAGTCACCCCGGCTCTGGAAAACATGGTCGAGGCAGCCAAACAGGTACGTGCCAAACACGCCTGATTGAAGACCGGCTTCAAACTGACAAGGCCCCATTCGGGGCCTTTTTTAATGCTTGCTGATTACCAGCCCCCCCCTATAAACTCACTGGCAATTAAAAAGACACCAGGTGATTGCTTGCACCGCGCTCCGCGACTCACCAGTTTCATGCCATCTGTTTGGAGCTTTTTATGAATCAGTCAATCAATCTTTCCCCACTCAAAAATCTGCGGGCCGATGTGCCTGCCGCCGTGGTCGTCGCTCTGGTCGCCATGCCCCTCTGTCTTGGAGTCGCCCTGGCTTCCGGCACCCCACTGATTGCGGGTTTGATCGCTGGCATCATGGGTGGGGTTCTGGTTCCTCTGTTCAGCCGCTCGCCCCTGGCCGTCAGTGGCCCCACCCCAGCCATTGTGGCCACGCTGCTGGTGGCCATGGAAACCCTGCACAGTTTTCCGGCGTTACTGCTCGCTGTGGTTATTGCTGGCGGCATTCAGATTATTCTGGCGCTGTTGCGTGCAGGGGTGGTGGCTTATTTTTTCCCGTCGGCCGTCATCCAGGGTATTTTGTCGGCCATCGGGATTATCATCATCCTCAAACAATTTCCCTATGCCATTGGTTTTGATATTGGCGAATTTGGTAATCAGGATTTTTTTGATGCCCATGGAGAAAACACCTTCAGCGCCGTTATTGCCGCACTCGCCCATGTGGAATGGGGTGCCCTGCTGATCAGCGTACTGGCCCTGGTCATCCTGATTGTGTGGGATAATGTTGCCTTCCTGCGCAAACAGACCTGGCTCTCCGGTCCGTTGATGGCGGTGGTGTTCGGAACCCTCCTGAATGTGCTGTTTGTCCATGCCCTGCCCGGGCTTGCCATCGACAAAAGCAATCTGGTCAATCTGCCTGAAATCCGTTCTCTGGCGGACTTGAGGGGCATGCTGCAAATGCCTGACTGGGGCATGATCGGTTCAAAAACCGTATGGATGACCGCTATCGCCATCACCTTTATTGCCAGCCTGGAAAGCCTGCTTTCCACAGAAGCCTCCGACAAACTGGATCCTTTCAAAAGACGCACCCCTCTTGACCGCGAACTGCTGGGACAGGGAGTGGCCAACATCGCCAGCGGCCTCATTGGTGGACTTCCGGTTGCCGCCGTCATAGTGCGGAGCACGGCCAACGTGGCGGCCGGGGCACGGACCAAAGCCAGCGCTTTTCTGCACGGGATTTTTCTGTTGCTGGCCGTCGTATTTCTGGCCACGCTGATGAATCATATCCCCTTGGCAGCCTTGGCCTCCATCCTGATTTTCGTCGGTTTCAAACTGGCTCATCCGAAAATTTTTCAAAAAATGTTCAAGCTGGATAAATCCCAGTATTTGCCCTTCCTCATCACCATTATTGCGATTTTGTTCACCAGCCTGATTACCGGCGTAGTCATCGGACTGCTGGCCGGTATTTTCTTTGTGCTCAGGGCTAACTATCACAGCGCCATCGACATCGGCCGGGAGGGTAACGCCTACAAAATCTCCCTGAACAGGGAGGTAACTTTCGTCAACAAGGCACGTCTTTCCCACATTCTGGAAAGGCTGCCCAGAGACGCCGAAGTGATTCTGGATGGCAAAAAGGTCCGCTTCATTGATCACGACGTGCTGGAAGTCATTCGTGATTTCGAACGTGCCGCCGAACTGAAAAACATTCAGTTACGCGAGCAGAATTTCGACACACCGATACTCAAAGCCCCCGTATAATCCTGAAAACGGCAGTTGCCGTGGGTGCTTTGCAGCGTGTTTCGAGCCGTTGTTGTTCTTGGCGAAATCCTGCGCCCGTCAGGAGAGCTGTT
>DYJM01000052.1 GCA_020723125.1 Acidithiobacillus ferrivorans | reverse complement strand
GATAAGCCGTAGAACAACAGGCGAGGAACAACGGAGCAAGAAGCACCCACGGCAACTGCCGTTAGGATAATTGGCAGGTGAACACGGAATTGCGGCATTTTTTCCCTCCTTGCGGCAACAGCTTTTGTGACCGCTGCCGCGCCGCTAAGTTTCAAATCACATGTACAGTCAGGGATCATCCTCCAGCAAAGCCAGCAACTGCGCTTCATCCAGTGTCGCAATGCCGAGCTTGGCAGCTTTTTCTGCCTTGCTGCCGGCATCTGCCCCCAGCACCACATAATCGGTTTTCGCGGAGACGGAACTACTGACTCTGGCCCCGGTTGCCTCAATGGCCGCCTTGGCTTCCTCCCGAGTCATGTGCGGAAGAGTTCCTGTCAGAACAAATATGCGCCCAGCCAAATGTCCAGAGCTTTTGGGCGCGACCTTCTCCCAGTGGAGGCCAGCAGCGCGCAAGGCCGCAATCACTTCCTGATTATGGGATTGCGCAAAAAAATGCTGGACAGACTCGGCGACGATAGGTCCTACATCGGGAATATTCTGCAGTTGTTCCACTGTTGCCGCCATCAGCGGATCAAGATCGCCAAAGTGCTCAGCCAGTGATTTGGCTGTCGTTTCACCGACCTGACGAATACCCAGAGCATACAAAAAGCGCCAAAGTTGGGTTTGCCGGGAGGCAGCAATTTCGGCGAGTAGATTTTGTGCGGATTTACGGGCCATACGCTCCAGGCCACACAACACCTCCTCATTGAGGGAATAAATATCGGCCACGGTCTTGACCAGTTCACGCTCTACCAGTTGGGTAATCAGTTTTTCACCCAGACCACGAATATCCATGGCTTTGCGTGAAGCGAAATGACTGATAGCACCCATTCTTTGCGCCGGGCAATAAATACCCCCCATGCAACGATGCGCGGCTTCATTACTGAGGCGCAACACTTCTGATCCACAGATCGGACAATGGGCAGGCATCTGCCAGGGCTGGGTATGCTCCGGTCTGGCTTCAAGGATGACCATGACCACTTCAGGAATTACATCACCCGCCCGCCGCACCAGCACCGTATCACCCACCCGGATATCCTTGCGTTCTACTTCATCCTGATTGTGCAGGCTGGCGCGACTGACAGTCACCCCTCCTACCTGCACTGGCCGCAATTGGGCAACGGGGGTAATCACACCGGTGCGTCCCACCGAAGCCAGAATGTCCTCAACCACGGTTTTTTCCTCATGCGCCGGGAATTTGTAGGCAATGGCCCAACGCGGGGCGCGCGCTGTAAAACCCAGGCGCTCCCGTTCATCCAGATTATTCACCTTGAACACCAGGCCATCTATTTCAAAGGGCATCTGTTCACGTAAATTCTGCATTTGTGAATAATATGTTCTGCAATCATCAAGATAGTCCATCTTGTTCAAGTAAGAAGTTACTTCAAATCCCCAGCCGGCAAGTTGATGTAACACTTCAAGATGGGTTTCTGCCAAGGGCGCGCTCAGCTCCCCCCAGCCCCAGGGGAAAAAAGCGAGAGGCCTTTGCGCCGTGATTTGTGAATCCAGTTGCCGCAAGCTTCCTGCCGCCGCATTGCGGGGATTCGCAAACGGGTTTTCAGCATTCCGTAAACGTTCTGCATTCAAACGCTCAAAAGCCGCCACGGGGATGACTACCTCGCCGCGCACTTCAAGAATATCCGGCCAACCTGCTCCCTGAAGTTGTAAAGGCACATTGCGAATGCTGCGTACATTGCTCGTTACATCTTCTCCGGTACTGCCATCTCCCCGGGTGCCTGCCTGCAGTAATTGTCCGTTTTCATAGCGGATGTTGACCGAAAGACCATCAAATTTGGGTTCGGCGCTCAAACTGACCTGCTCGCGTCCCAGACCCTTGTGAACTCTCGCCAACCAGTCGGCAAAACCCGCATCGTCGAACACATTGTCCAGAGAGGTCATGGGCACACGATAATGTATTTCGGCAAAATTGCTGAGGGGTGCCGCACCTACCCTTTGCGTCGGCGAATCGGCACTGCGCCACTGTGGATAGCGATTTTCGAGTGCCTGAAGTTCCCGCAGGAGCGCGTCATATTCCGGATCGCTGAGCGTCGGCGCGTCTTTTTGGTAATAGGCGGCATTCGCTTCGTTCAGCAGTGTCCGCAATTGGATAATGCGTTCGCGATCCTTTTCATTTGCTGATGCCACCACATGCTCCTTTGTGCATATTCAAGCCCGGATATTTTTTGGCGAGCATATCCCAAATGCCCTTTCTGGTATAATTTCACCGACGAATGAACGATCACCCTCATGGAGAATGTATGGCCTTGACCCTGTTTGACCTCGATAACACCCTGCTGACCGGTGACTCCGACCACGCCTGGATGGAGTTTTTGGGCAGTCGTGGCATTGTCGATGCGGAAGAATTCAATCACCGCAATGATCAGTTTTACGCTGATTATGTAGCTGGACGCCTGGACATCCATGCTTTTCTGGACTTTCAGCTCACGCCATTAGCCGCCCACCCCCGCGCCCAACTGGATCTCTGGCATCGTGATTATCTTCAGGAAAGGGTTTTGCCCATGATCTCCAATCGGGCGCGGGCCTTGGTGGAAGACCACCGCCAGCAGGGCGATTTGCTGGTCATCATTACGGCTACCAATCGCTTCGTGACTGCACCCATCGCCACTGAATTTGGCATTGAAAACCTCCTGGCTACCGAACCAGAAGTAAACGCAGACGGAGAATTCACGGGCAAAACAGTCGGCACCCCCTGCTTCCAGGCGGGAAAGATCGAACGCCTGCGTCACTGGTTGCAGGAGCAACAACTGGATTGGCAACAAAGCTTGCAAGGCAGCACCTTTTACAGTGATTCCTACAATGACCTGCCGCTTTTGGAAACCGTCGATTTCCCCGTTGCCGTGAACCCCGATGAACGCCTGAGTGCCCACGCAGAAGCCAAAGGTTGGCCAATTCTTTCCTTGCATGATCAATAAATTTTCTTGATATTATCAAACCACTGTTTTAAGTTGCTTATAAGCCTTAACTGCTAACCGGTAAAAACCGGATCAGGAGCCGCAATGTCCTATTTCCGATCAGCGCCCCATATCGGTAAAACGGGAGAATTTTCGCAATTCCCGAAAACTAGCGGGTGAGTGTACTCCTATGAATCCTTCCGGGCAGGACACAGCCTTATTACGCTGCAGAGCTGTTGGCAAATTCTATGGAGAAGCCCAGATACTCAGGGATGTTTCTCTGGACTTATATCCTGGGGAAATCGTGGCGTTACTGGGTCCCAACGGTGCTGGCAAAAGCACCCTGCTGACCTGTCTGGTCGGTCTCATTCTCGCCAATGAGGGTGACATTGAGTTATTTGGTCAGGATATCCAGCAACTGGATACCCAAAACCGTATTCAGACTGGTTTTGTACCGCAGGAATTCAGTGGTTTTTCCTGGATGCGGGTCAAGCAACTTCTTGGGTTGATTGCGGGCTTCTATCCTGCTTCCGGTCGTCACTGGAAAAAACTCGAAGACTGGGCTGGTCTGGACTCCAGCAAAAAAGTTCAGGAACTTTCGGGTGGCCAAAGACAACGCCTGGCTATTGTTCTTGCCATGCGCCACCGCCCGCGTTTACTGATCCTGGATGAACCGGTTTCGCAACTGGATCCACAGGCACGTCAGGATTTCCTGTCCCTGCTGCAGGAACACGCCCGGGAGCAGGAAGCTGCAGTACTGCTCTCATCCCACATTGTTTCTGATCTTGAACGCATTTGTTCGCGTTTTCTGGTACTCCATCACGGTCAGATCATTGCAGAATGGCCCCGCGAAACCTTACAGCCCGGAGAAGCGGAAAGCCGATTCCTGGCAATGACCAGAGACAGCAACTGATGGGTATCTGGCGCTGTCTCCACCCGCGCCTGCTGTTTCAGGAAAACCTGACCCTGATACTGGGTAGCCTGTTATTTTTAATGGGGATGGGTATAACAATCGCCTTTTCACTTTCCACCCAGACTAAGCCACAGGCGTCGCAAGCAGTTTTTACCATGATATTACTGCCCGCATTTTTTATCGTGGCTGGCTTTCTCATCCATTACTGGCGGATGATTTCTGAAGACCTTTTGAGAATTTTACCCGGTTTTCGCAGACAGGCCATTGGTATATTTGTTTCCATTCTAGTTCTCTTGCTGGTCATCATTGCCGGGGAAATGCGGTTTTCAAACATCCCCCTGGCAGGAGCCTTTATTTTAACGGCTTACGTGGCATTTTGGGCCGCTTTTTATGCGATTTTGATCAATATCGGCGGAAGCCGCAGGAAAGACCGAAAATATTGGCAGGGATTCCCCCTGCTTCCAGTGTATCCCCTCATATTTTTCCCACCCGCCAGAAATGTTTTTCTGGCGATTCCCGCACCAGTGGATTCGGTCCTGGGAATTCTTCTGCTTTTACTCATCGTCCTGCTGATGCGGAAAACACCACGGGAATGGCAAGTTTTTTTATCCGAATACCTGCACAGGCCCCAGGATATTCGCATCCAGAACATCTCGTGGAGTGCTATCTGGCGCTGGATGCCCGGCAACTGGCACAACCCCATTCTCGATACGGCGCGACGACCGCAGGGAATCCTGGCGGTTCTTTTCATCCAACCCTTGTTCCCGGCCGCTCTTATGGCCTTACAATTTTTGCGCATTGGTACATCGCATTGGCCTCAGGTTCTACCTTTTCTTCCGGTCATTTTCCTTCTACCCGTCTTTTCATGGGGTATCTGGTCGGCACGCGCATTTGATTGGCAATATCTGACGCTTACCGGTCGTTTTGGTGGCAATCACCAGCAGGCAAGTACGCACATTATAAAAAGTTACGCTGCCCATACCAGCCTGCTGGCCCTGGTATTACTGTTTTGGCCAGCCCTTGTTTTGATTCTGCTGGGATATCCTGTTCTGCAAATCAGCATGATTTTGTTGATCTTGTATATGGGCATTCTGGTGCTGGCCTGGGCACCAATGGGAGCAATCGGCCTGGGCTTTACCGGTATCCTACAGCAAATCATCCTGCTCCTTTCTTTTGGGTTGGATGCTGTTCTGGTGTTGCGCAGCGCGCACTACTGGTTTTATCGCCACCTGATTCACGTGCCCTTTCACCTGCGCGGAACACTGGTTTTAATGTTTATGGCCCTTGTCAGTGTGGGGTTTGCCGCCTATCTTGCCCGACAACGCCTGAGTCGCAGTGACTGGAATTTATCCCAATTTTCTGCCCAGAAAATTCAGCAGACAGGACAAAAGTACGCTTTATCGGCAGAAACAGGCAAGCAACAGCCTGCAAGAAAATCTCTTGGCACGCATTGGGGGCCTTGGGCAGCGATAATCCTCTTTCTGAGTTTTTTCTTCGGTCAAGCCATTATTGCCATTGTTATGGTCATGCTGCGGGATTTTGTCGTAGGGGCGCAGTTGGGGATGCATTATGCCTTACTCCATGAAAAAATTCCGCCGCTTATACTGAAAACCGCCTTACACGAAATCAGCACTAAGTTTCGTATCTGGCTGGGCATCCTGAGCTACACGTTTTGTGCATTGGCGATCCTGATTTTTTTGCTGATGAAATTTCCCCGGGAGGTCTGGCGCAAAGCTGAAGGTTTTGCCTGGCGCAAACCCAGTCGTTCATATGCCTATCTGCTGGCCTTGATACTGGCCATTCTCATCGGTCTCATTGCCCATGGGCTTTTCCAGGTATTTCCTCCGCCCAGCCATCTGAACCCGCGCGCATTGGGTCTCTTTGATGGATTGAAAGGGTCAGGATTGACGCACTACGTGGTCCTTTTGTTGCTGATTGTCATTGCGCCCTTTGCCGAAGAAATTATTTTTCGGGGAGCCATATATGCCGGGCTGCGCCGGCGGTTTTCAGCAGGCTGGTCGGCCCTGTTCGTCAGTTTGCTTTTTGTGCTAGCCCATGTACCCAGCAAAATCGAACAGTTTCATTACCCTCCCGCATTGATTATCATCGCCTTATTGGCAGCCGCATTAATATTTTTGCGCACCCGCTATCGTTCACTCTGGCCCGGAATCCTGCTTCATATGATATGGAATGGCAGTGGCTTTCTGTTACTACTTTGGCATTGAAAAATTTGTCTGCATCCGGCCAAAAAGGCCATCAATGTGCAGCGTGGGGTTCAGAATCGGCGGCAGCGGCCAATGTTTCTGCCACAGAAACCGGTACGATGCGCGAGACTCCGGGTTCGGTCATGGTAACGCCGATAAGTTGTTCACCCACCTGCATGGTCAAGTTACGGTGGGTAACAATCAAAAACTGGGTTTGCACGGCCATTTCCTGGACCAAATGGCAGAAACGGCCCACATTGGCGTCATCCAAAGGGGCATCCACCTCGTCAAGCACACAAAATGGGGCTGGATTCAGTCTAAACAGCGCAAAAACCAGGGCAATCGCGGTCAGCGCTTTTTCTCCACCGGATAATTGCTGCAAACTGGCATTGCGTTTGCCGGGGGGTTGCGCACGTAAAACCAGACCGGCATCAAGCACATCGTCACCCAGCAGACCCAGGGCTGCCTGACCGCCCCCGAACAAAATGGCAAACAGGTTCTGCAATTCCTGATTCACCTGATGGAGGGTTTCGGAAAAGCGCGAGATGGTTTCCTGATCCATGGCGGCCATGGCCTCTTCCAGACTGTTCAGAGCCATTTCCACATCTTCCACCTGACTTAACAAATTTCCGCGCCGCTCTTCCAGCTCTTGCAATTCTTCTTCTGCCGCGAGGTTCACATTGCCCAGCCGCTGTATGGCGGCAGCTATACGCGCCAGTTGTTCTTCCGTAGAGCGGGAATCCGGGCAAGGACCGGGGTTTTCCCCGAGATTTTCTGCCAGCTCCTCGGCGCGCCGGGTATTTTCTTCGAGACGGACCTGCAAGGCCGCCATTTCCTGTTCGGTCAGTGCCAGGGTTTTTTGCAGATTGCGCATCTGGGTTTCCAGCGGATGACGCTGCTGCTCCAGGGTACGTATTTGTAGATCTATGGCCTGTGCTGATCCCTGATGTTTTTGGACGACGGCCTGTTGTTCTCCAAGCTGATCCTGAAGAGTTTTCTGTTTGCCTTGCAAATCAGGAAGGGCTTGCTGTAGTGCCTCCAGGTTCTGGCGGCCGAGCGCAATGGACTGCATCAGTTGCAGATCCTGCTGCTGGAGATCATCACCGCGCTGTTGTGCTGCTGCCGATTCCGTCTGCAGTTTTTGCACCTGTAATTCCAGTTGCTGACGTTCTTCCCGCAAGCGCCCGTAGGCATTGCGCAATTCCTGAACGCGGCGTTTGTCCTTATCCGCTTTTTGTTGCGCCTCGCGCAGTTGTTTTTCCTGTTCGACCCAGTTTTCTTCTTCGTCGGCAAAAGCCTTGCGCAGCCCGCTCAGGCGTTCCGAGCTGGCGGCTTTTTCCGATTCCAGACGCTGGGCTTCCATTTGCCGCTCGGTCCGTTGCTGATCTTCCGATTCCACCCGACTGCGTAAACGGGCGACAGACTCCCGTTCCTGTGCCAGTTCCCGGCCAAGTTTCTGCACTTGCGCTTCAGCTTCGCGCAGGGGTATTTGCAAAGCGCGAAGAGCCTCTTGGGCTTCATTCAGCGCCGTCTGCGTGGCAACGGCCTGCGCCTCGGCGGCAGTCATAAGCTGCTGGTTATCTTCCAGTTCCCGCCGACATTGCAGCAGGCTGGCTGCGTCTTCCTGTTCGGGAAAAGTCACACCCACCGCATGCACAATGACTCCCGGCGGAGTTATCCAGGCCTCCCCCGCCCCCAGCTCATGCCGCTTCGCCATGGCGCTGGCCAGGTCGGGAGCGGTCCGCAAACCCCAGAGCCAGTCCTGCATACCTTTTCGTAAATTATCCGGAATCTCCAGCACGCTCAGCAAAGCATCTTCAGGAAGCTTTGTCGGCTCCTCGGCAGCTTCCCATAAGGTGCTGTGCTTGATGGTCTGCTCAGGGGCAGCAAGCACCCGGGCATGAAGGCGATCACCAAGCACCCGTTCAATGGCCATCTCCCAACCCTTGCGGACCTGCAAACAATCCATCAACAACACTTGCCCGGATACCCCCGCAGGACTGGATTTTTGCAGGCGTTGCAACAGGCTTTCGAGTGCCTTGTGGCGGGCCTTGCACTCTTGCAACTGGCCCTGGGCGCTTTCACGGGGCTCGCGCAGGTTCTCAATCTGTCTTTGTTGTTGCGCCAATGCCTCACGCAGGGCTGTCAGATGCTGACTTGCCCTAGTCAGGTTCCCTTCCAGCGTGTGCACACGCAGTTCGGCCGCATCGAGAGCAGGACGTTCTGATGGCATTTCCTGAACAAAACGCGCAAGGCGCTTATCCATATCCTGTAAACGCGGCTCCAGCTCCCGGATCTGAGCCAGCAGCACATCACGTTTGCGGCGCAAATCAGCAACCTTTTGCACGCCCAACTGTCGTGCCTGTTCCTGCTCTTCAGCCTGACGCTCTGCAGCCTGACGGGCTTGGCGGGTTGACTCCTCCTCTGTGCTCAAGCTTTCACGACGATCCAGCAAAGCCTGAAGGCGTTCCTGTCGGTGTTTTTCGCTTTCCAGTTGGCGTTGTATTTCGTCCTGGATTTTTTGCTGTTGGTTCTGAAATTGCGCCATGCCCGACTGAACACGCTGAATCTGCGCATGATGTTCTTTCAGTTGATGATCGGCTTCACTGAGATCCGCCTGCACAGCATACAGCCCGGCCTGGGCGGCGCTCAGATTGTCCTGACCGACCCGCGCTTCCTGTCGCAAGCGCTCCAGACCCTGCTCGGTCAACTGGCGCTTTTCTTCCAATGTCTGATTTTGGGACTGTAATTCATCGCGGCGCTGATTCAGGACTTGTGCTTCTGTCTCCAGCATCTGCAGGCGTGCAGAAACCGCCCACCATTGCCATTGACGTTCTTCAACGCGCAAGGCCCGCATTTTCCGGGCAGCCTCGGCCTGACGTTGCAAACGCTGCCACTGACCATCCATTTCACCGTGAATATCATGCAGGCGTTGCAAGTGTTCCCGGGTTTCGGCAATGCGCTGGGCGGTTTCCCGGCGCCTTTCCCTGTAGCGGCTGATTCCCCCCGCCTCTTCCAGCATGGCACGCAGATCATCGGGACGCGCTTCAATAATCCGACCAATGGTTCCCTGTTCGACAATGGCATAGGTACTGCTGCCCAAACCCGTACCCAAAAACAGATCACTGACATCCCGCCGCCGGCAACGCGCGCCATTAATCCGGTAATGACCGTCGCCCTTGCGGTCCAGACTGCGTTTGACACTGATTTCGGCCACTTCGGCAAATGCACCGGGCGCAGTGCCATCACTATTGTCAAAACGCAATTCCACACTGGCCTGGGAAGCCGCCGGTCGACTGCCCCCCCCATTGGAAATGACATCGCTCAGGGTGCCACCTCGCAATTGCCGGGCGGAAGACTCACCCAGCACCCAGCGCAGGGCATCCACAGTATTGGACTTGCCACAACCATTGGGTCCGACAATCACCACCGGATTGGCGCTGATCTGGATGCGGGTGTTTTCGCGAAAGGACTTGAAGCCTTGAAGAATAATGGCCGAGAGGCGCATGAACAGTGGTTTTTAGGTATGATACCGGGCTATCGAAACTTTCATGATGAGGATTAAGCCATGCCCAGTCAACCCAGCAAAAGTCTGGAACGATTTCCCAACCCCCATCCCGAGCGGGATTATGTGGTGCATATGGATATGCCGGAGTTTACCTGTCTCTGTCCACTGACCGGACAGCCCGATTTTGCGCACTTCATGCTCGATTTCATTCCTGACCAGCATAATGTTGAACTTAAATCCCTGAAGCTGTATCTCTGGAGCTTTCGCGATGAAGGTGCTTTTCACGAGGCCATGAGTAACCGGATTGCTGATGATATCATTCAACTGATTCAGCCGCGTTATCTGCGCCTTCTGGGCCGCTGGTATGTGCGTGGCGGCATCAGCACCGATCTGCTCATCGAACATCGCCAGCCCGGCTGGGATAACCCGGATATCCTCGGGCAGTTGCCCGGTGTGCAATGGACCCGGCAGCAGCCCGGTTACTGATCGGTCCCGGATATGCCCACTTATCTGGGGATTGATTTTGGAACGTCCGGCTTGCGCGGTATTGTTATTGATGAAAATCTCAACACGATAGCCAGTGCCGCCCTTCCCTACCCGGGCTGTCCGTCTGAAAGCTTGACCGATAGCCAGGGATGGTTGCAGGGACTGGAAATGCTGGCGCAACAATTGCGATCCATTCATACCCGGGCCTGGTCTGCCATCAAGGCCATGAGTCTGGATGGGACGTCCGGAACCCTCCTGCTCAGTGACCGACGGGGTAATGTTCTGGGTCCAGTTTTGGCCTATTCAGATCAACGTGCTGCAGCACAGGCACAACAGTTGAAACAGCAATGGCCAGAAGGGGGCATTTGCCTATCCCCTGCCAGCTCCCTGAGTAAACTCCTGTGGTTACGCCGTCATCTGCATAATTTTTCGGATGTACATCATGTACATCACCAGGCGGACTGGGTGGCCGCGCATCTCACCGATCACTGGGGGATTTCAGATCGGGGAAATGCTCTGAAAATGGGTCTGGATGCTCAACAGATGAAATATCCGGAGAAAATGCTCAATATTCTGGAAACTGCAGATATTGATCCGGCAATATTACCGAAAGTGGTGCATGAAGGTATCAGCGTCGACACGCTGAATAAATCATGGGCTCAAAGGCTGGGCTTATCCACAGCAGTCCAGATTCGCGCCGGCTGTACTGACAGTGTTGCAGCGGCCACCGCAGCTGGATTATATATGCCCGGCACAGCCCTGAGCAGCCTTGGTTCATCCCTGGCTTTCAAGGTCGTGCATGGCAAACCAATAAATACAATGGGTCTTTATAGCCATTATCTGGGTGATTTCTGTCTGGTTGGCGCGGCATCCAATGCCGGAGCAAGTATCCTGCTGCAGCATTTTCAGCGAGAACAAATGCGGGCGCTGGAATCTTCCATCCATACGGAATATCCCAGCGCTGCCTTGTTGTATCCTCTGGCCAGCAGCGGAGAACGCTTCCCGATCCAGGCGCCTACATGGCCGGGAAGTACCATTCCCGGCGGACAAAATGCCGAGACTTTTCAGATGTTGCTGGAAGGACTCAGCTATATTGAAGCCTGGGGCTATGACGTCATGGAAAAAGCGGGGGTGAGCATTCAGGGGCCCATAAAAACGGTGGGGGGTGGCAGTGTTAATGCTGCCTGGATGCAAATGCGTGCCCACATTTTGAATCGGCCTGTAGAAATCACTATGGACACTGAGGCGGCAAAAGGATCTGCTCTCATTGCTGCGGCTGCCGATTTGGGGGGCTTCAAAATATTAGGGCAGACACCCGTCCAACCGGGAAGAATATTTTATCCTGCAGCAGATGCCGTACTGCGTTATGCACCGTATGTTCAAAAATTTCAGGAAAAATTTTCCCGATTTTCGGCTTAAAAGTTGTAGGCCAGATTGATAGTCGTCAGAGTATTCAATGGTTTGAAACCGGGCTGAACCTTTGAATTATAAGTGGCAATAAAGGCAAGACGCAAATTCAAAGGTCCATACAAGGGACTGACTACAGAAAAAATTGAATTGTAGGTATTCGCCCCGTTATCCGCCAAAATGGCATCTACAGCCTCTGATAAATGCGCGTGTGGACTGAATTTCCAGAGATATTTTCCATAGAGACGGGCAACGGGATGTGTGCTATACACTCCGCCAATGGGGTGTGATTGACGCACACCGGCACCCGCTTCAAGACGCAGATGAGAAACCTGATTCAGAACAAAAAAGCGCCCATAACCCAGGGTTTCATCTGCACGAAAATAGTATCCGTCAAAATGGTTGCGATGATAATTGAGATTGGCAAACAAATATTGTTGCAGGGCAATGTCATAGCGGGTCTGGTTGCTGACATCCAGGCGATCGGCGCTGACTTCTCCTTGAGAAGTCGCGTAGTTATACAGAAGCCTGCTTTGGTTCGACCACAAACCCCTATGCCAGAGTAACGCGTCATCCGTATTGAGATTCAGCGCCTGACTGGTTCCTGTACTACTGCTTAAACCTAAACCCACTGTGCCAGACCACTCTGGTTTTTTGGCAAATTCACTTTTGGGTATAACCAAAGGACTTACCGCCGGTTCATCGGCCATGGCCTGCACTGAAACGCTGGAAAACGCCATCATAACCATCCAGACAGACCATTTATTGAACAGAAAACGCATGCAAATTCCTGGTTAACTGGCTGAATTATACTGCGGAATCCAACAAAAGTTGGGCGCGTCTGGCTACTTCGGGTGAACCATAACGCGCAGCTGCTTTCCACCAGCGAACAGCCTTGTCAATGTCACGGGGTACCCCCCAGCCATGAGCATAGGCTTCGCCTAACATGAGTTCCGCCTGAGGATCAATGTTGTAGGCACCCTTACGCCACCAGTGCGCGGCTTCATTGAAATTTTGCGGAACACCATCCCCCGCAGCATAAGCCAGTCCCAAACGATATTGGTCCGGACCGTATCCATGTTCAGCTCCCGCCATCCATTTCGCCAGGACTTCGGGCGTCACCGCATTATCCGGATTTGAAGCTGGCCCGACGACTGGCCCAGCCGTGGCAGCGATAGGCAAAAAAAGTAAAAAGGCAGCTAAAGCGTTTCTAGAAATTCCCGATATCAACACTGACCTCCGGTCTGATCGCCAGTTGTTGAGACTAAGCTTTTTCCCTATGCTTGTGAAGGGTAATAATCCATTCAGAGCATAATCCCTTGAGCGAAGCAAAATCCCCCTTGATACACCAACATGATACGTCAGCGCGCTGCGAATCCCGGCAGCATGATCATGACCACCAGCATGCCGCACACCCGCATTCTCATTCCGGGCATCAGCACGGCCATCACCATCATGCGCCCCAAAGTTTTGGGCGGGCTTTTTCCATTGGCATTTTCCTGAATGTTGTCTTTGTGCTCGCAGAAGCCGTATTTGGGGTGCTGGGTCATTCACTGGCTTTACTCGCCGATGCTGGCCACAATCTGAGTGACGTACTGGGACTGGTGATGGCCTGGGGTGCCAGCGCTCTAGCCTTGCGGCCTCCATCACAGCGCTACACCTATGGCTTGCGCAGTAGCTCCATTCTGGCAGCACTCTCGAATTCACTGTTTCTGCTGGTTGTTACTGGCGGCATTGCCTGGGAGGCCATAGAACGCCTGCTTCATCCCAGTCCCGTAGACAGTCGGGTGGTCATTGCCGTTGCTGCCCTGGGGGTATTGATCAATACCGGTACGGCTCTGATGTTTTTGTCCGGGCGCAAGGGCGACCTGAACATCAAAGCGGCCTTCTTGCACATGGCCGGAGATGCTTTTATTTCTCTGGGTGTCGTGCTGGCAGGAATCGTCATGCTGTTTATGCACTGGTACTGGCTGGATTCAACCGTCAGCCTTATTATCAGCGCCCTGATTATTCTGGCCACCTGGTCTTTGCTGAAAGAAGCGGCCCGCCTCGTTTTGCACGGGGTCCCGGACAATATTGATACTGATGCCGTGCGCCGCTATTTGCGCAGCCTTCCAGATGTGGCGGCTGTTCATGATTTGCATATCTGGGCCATGAGCACCACCGAAACTGCCCTGACCGCACACCTGGTTATGCCTCAAGGCTTTCCCGGCGATGGGTTTTTATCGGACATTGCTACGACACTCCGGGAACAGTTCGCCATCGTTCATCCTACCCTGCAGGTAGAAACGGGAGATACCGACCACCCCTGCGCTCTGGAACCGGAACAGCAGGTCTAAACAGAACCCTCAAATCCCTTCAATAGCAGCCCAGTAGCGATCTTCCGCAACAATTTTTTTAAGATGTTCGCGCAGAGCTTCACCACCCACGGGATGGGTTCTACCTTGATCCCGGCGCAGGAGATCCGTTAACGGCAATGCTGGAAAATACTTCAGGGCGAAATCTGTGACACCCAACTCGCGTAACCAGGTGGCCTTTTTTTGCAGTTCCACGGCGTCCAGATGCGTGTCTGCCAGAATCAACACATCACATTGTTTTACTGCATCGTGAACCCGTTGTTCCCATAGCCATTGTACCTTGCTTTCCCAAGCCGGATCCCATTCGCGCCAGGAAAAAGGTTGACCAGTCTCAGCCTCTTGTAAGGCCACCCGGATCATGTCCCGTTCCAGGATGATGATGCGCAGTGCAGGATGCTTTGCCTGCATGGATATTGCCCACGAGCTTTTGCCCGAAGCGGCGGTTCCGACCGTAAAAATGACCAAGGGTAATTTTTCCTGATCAACGGGCTGCGAATCAGCACCCATGTTAATTTTATCCTTTTGCTTTAGATTGCTCATTCATTTTCCTGAATAACCTAATAAATCATAACATAAGACCAATAAATTTTGGCTTTGTCTGTAAAGTGTAACGTTTTTCCAAATGGTACGGGAACAGGTTATTTTATGTATCAATCCACAATCGGGCCTGTCAAACAGAAGAGAAGCCTTCTGCTCAAACTGTTTTGTAATCGTTTATAACTAGCGCAACCAGGGTTCTTTTCTGACAACGGGATCGTCGTCAAACCGCTCATCTTTACCCGAAGCCAACGCCCAAACCAGTGCCGCTATCCAGAGAAACACGGTCCAACCCAGAAAAACATTCAATAATAAAATGGTCATCCGCTGCGGACACGCCATCATCCATGCCAGTAGTGCCGGTAACAAATACACCCCGAGCAGCACGACAAAGGCAACGACAAGCAGCACAACAAAACCCGCAGAGCTGTCGGTCATCCAGCGCAGCATGATTAAGCCTCCTCACAGGGACGAATGCATTGTACTGGATTTGTGGTGAGAAAGGGAGTGAGTGGATCAGCACTTCATCAGTATATTATATAATTAGATAAAAATAATCATTAAAACCACATCTTATTGTTTTATTGATGATTTTAAAAATAAACCGCAAAAAACCCCTTTTGTAAGGAAAATGTCATCAAATTGTCGCAATAGTGTCACATTCGGTTGTTATCCTACCCCTCATTATAGGTATAGAACTCTACGAATGATTCTTGCAGCGAGCGTATGCAAGAACGGATAGAGGGCTGCATATGCAACACGCGTCAATTGGACACACTGCCGTATGTGATTACCAGTATCTTTGCGCTCCAGCCAGACAGTACCGGTCGGCAGGCTTTTCGCGCCCTATCCAATGTATCTCCCTGTTGACCCATTTTGGGGTCCATCACCCAGCATTTCGTTGTCAGCCTCTACTTGCTATGGAGCCTGTAATCCTATGAACCTGCAATATCTCATTCACCTCGCCAACTACTCGGACGGGGTTCTATACA
>DYJM01000051.1:1379-15445 GCA_020723125.1 Acidithiobacillus ferrivorans | reverse complement strand
GAAGACGGCAGCGGGCCTGCAGGCTTTTTGCTCCAACGTCCCTTGCCTGTTGTTCCAAGGCTCATCCTGCTGTCAGGAGAGAACTCGCCCTGCGGGCTCAGACAGCTCTCCTGACGGGCGCAGGATTTCGCCAAGAACAACAACGGCGCGGGCCAAAGTCGCGGCAAAGCCTGCAGGCCCGCTGCCGTCTTCGGGATTACAGTGGCATCTGGCAACGGAGTGGTACACATGATTCGAAGTATGACGGGGTTTGCCCGCAGCGAAAGGCACGGAGACTGGGGCACGCTGGTCTGGGAATTGCGTACCGTCAATCACCGTTACCTGGATATCAGTTTACGGTTGCCGGAAGGTTTTTCCGGGTATGAAACGGCGATCCGGGCACGCTTGCAAAAATCCCTGCAGCGCGGAAGGGTTGATGTCTGGCTGCGCTTTCAGGCGGCGGAAGGTGGGGGGTTGCGTCTCAATCGTGATCTGGCGGTAGAATTACAGGGCATTTACCGTGAATTGCTGCAGTGCTGGAATCTGCGCGAGATGGCTTTGAATCCGCTGGACGCCTTGCGTTGGCCCGGGCTGGTGCAAAGCACCAGTATGGACAGCGCTGTTCTGGAAGAAGAAGTGTTGTCCTTGCTGGACAGTACCATTGCCGAATTGCAGGCCACCCGGGAGCGTGAGGGAGCAGCTCTGGCGCAGATGCTATTGAGTCGGGTGGATGCCATTGGCGAACAGACCCGCGCTTTGCGGGCGCATCTTCCGGAACTGGAAGAGGCGGTGCGTAATCGCTTGCAGGCCCGCCTTGCCGACCTGGCCATTCAGGTGGATCCGCAGCGTTGGGAGCAGGAGATTCTGTTTTATCTTCAGCGTCAGGATACGGCGGAAGAACTGGACCGGCTGGATACGCATCTGCAGGAATTAAGACGGATACTGACCCGCCGCGAAGCAGTCGGACGGCGTCTGGATTTTTTAATGCAGGAGTTGAACCGGGAAGCCAACACCCTGGCCGCCAAGGCCGCAGACAGTCAGGTGACTTTTGCCTCTGTGGAACTGAAGGTGTTGATCGAACAGATGCGCGAGCAGGTGCAGAATGTGGAGTAGAAAATCATGACGAGCAGCGCAGAACGCGGTATCCTGTGGATTATTTCGGCACCGAGCGGGGCGGGGAAAACCAGCCTGTCGCGGGCGCTGGTAGAGGCTGTTCCGCAGTTACGCACTTCGGTTTCCTACACCACGCGTCCGGCACGGCCCGGAGAGGTGGACGGAACGGACTACCATTTTGTGGAAATGGCGCAATTCAGCGAGATGGCGGAGCGCGGCGAGTTTCTGGAATATGCCCGGGTGCATGGAAATGGTTATGGCACCAGTGAGCCCTGGGTCAAAAGTCAGCTCTTTGCCGGTATGGATGTGTTGCTGGAGATAGACTGGCAGGGCGCGCGTCAGGTCCGTGAACGTTTACCCGGACAGGCGGTCAGCATTTTCATTCTGCCGCCTTCACTGGATGCCCTGGAAACCCGTTTGCGGGGGCGCGCCCAGGATTCCGATGAAGTCATTGCGCGGCGTGTGGCGGCAGCCCGTGAAGAGTTGCTACATTATGACGAATTTGATTATCTGGTCGTGAATGACCAGTTTGAAACGGCACTGGCAGATTTGCGCAGCATTGTCCATGCGGAACATCTGCGTCTGGGCAGCCAGCAACATGCCCAGCGTCGGCGTCTGAAACATCTTTTGGGTATGATTGATTAACTCTGGAATAAAGGTAAGTGAAAATGGCGAGAGTAACTGTTGAGGATTGTCTGGAAAATGTCCCTAATCGATTTGAACTGACCTTGGTGGCAGCACGTCGTGCCCGGCAGTTGGCGTCTGGTGCAAAGGCCGGCGTGGAACCGGGACGGGATAAAAATACCGTAGTGGCCCTTCGCGAAGTAGCAGCAGGTCTGGTGGGCCGGTCTATCCTGGATGAACAGATGCCTCCCCCCATGCCCAATTTTCCCGGTGCTGTGGGTCGCGATTTAGTGGGAGCAGAGGATGCCTCCGGCGTCTGAATCGGTGGAAGCAGTATCCGTCCCGGTATTGCCTTTGGCATCCGGGGTTGGAGAAGTATTGCGGCTTCCACCCGTAAAGCCGGCACTGGATGATCCCTGTGCACCCTTGCGGGCTTTATTGCAGCAGTACATGACTCCAGAAGAAGTGGCTCGGGTCCGGGAAGCCTATGAACTGGCACTGGCAGCGCATGGCGAGCAAACCCGTCGCAGTGGTGAGCCCTATATTCATCATCCGGTAGCGGTGGCCTGTATTCTGGCAGAACTACAACTGGATATATTTACCGTGCAGGCAGCCTTGCTCCATGATGTCATCGAAGACTGCGGCGTCAGCAAGGAGAGTCTTGCCGAGCGCTTTGGTGCAGAAGTTGCGGAAATGGTCGATGGGGTCAGCAAGCTCGGTCAGGTCCGTTTCGAAACCCGGGAAGAAGCCCAGGCCGAAAATTTCCGTAAAATGTTTCTGGCCATGTCCCGGGATATTCGGGTAGTGCTGATCAAGCTGGCCGATCGTCTGCACAACATGCGGACGATGGGGGTCATGACCCCGGAAAAAAAACGGCGCATTTCCCGTGAAACCCTCGATATTTATGCGCCGATTGCCCAGCGTCTGGGGATTCATGCCATTCGTATCGAGCTCGAAGAGCTGGCCTTTTCCCATCTTTACCCCAAGCGCTGGCATACCCTCAACGAAGCCGTCAAGGCGGCTCGTGGCAATCGCAAGGAGGCCGTCCAGAAAATCGAACAAGCTTTGCTGGACCGTCTGCATCAGGAGGGTTTTGAAGCCCAGGTCAGCGGCCGCGAGAAGCATGTCTACAGCATTTACAGCAAGATGCAAAAAAAAGGGATGGCCTTCAGTTCCATTCTGGATTTGCACGCCTTTCGGGTGATCGTGGCGGATGTGGATACCTGCTATCGCGTGTTGGGCATCATTCACAGCTTGTATCGGCCGATTCCCGGGCGCTTCAAGGACTATATTGCGATTCCCAAGTCCAACGGCTATCAATCCCTGCACACGGTGTTGCTGGGGCCTTTCGGGCACCCTGTAGAAGTCCAGATTCGTACGGAAGATATGCACCGGGTGGCGGAAGCCGGTGTGGCTGCCCACTGGCTTTACAAAACCGGGATGAATCATGCCCATGCCGAAACCCAGGCCCGGGCCTGGCTGCAGCGTTTGCTGGAGTTGCAGACCCAGGGCGGCGACTCTCAGGAGTTCCTCGAAAGCGTCAAGCTCGATCTTTTCCCTGATGAGGTGTATGTATTTACGCCCAAAGGAAAAATTCTCAGCCTGCCGCGTGGTGCCACGGCCGTTGATTTTGCCTATGCCGTACATACGGATATTGGGAATCAGGCGGTGGCAGCCCGCGTCAATGATATGTATGTGCCCCTGCGCAGTCCCCTGAACAATGGCGACAAGGTGGATATTGTCACTGCCGCTTCGGCGCATCCGCAGCCTGGCTGGCTGGACGTGGTCGTCACTGCCAAGGCCCGCAGCAGCGTCAGGGCTTATCTCAAAACCATTCAACGCGAAGATGCGGAAGCACTTGGCCGCAATCTGCTGGAGAAGGCGCTGCAGAGTCTGGGTGGAAATTATCAACAGTTGGCTGCGGCGGATTGGCAGCGCGTCCTCGGCACTTTCAATGTTCAGGAGGAAGGCCAGTTGCTGGCGGCCATCGGTATGGGCGAAGTATTTCCGCTGGTCGTGGCCCATAAGTTATTGCCGGAAGAAGATGACCGGGGACGTTTGGCGCAAACCGCGCGGCGCCTGGGGCAGGCGGTAAGCCAACTGCTGCCCAGCCGCCTGAATCGCGAAGTGGTGGCAAGAAAACCGCTGCTGATTCGCGGCACTGAAGGTTTGCCGGTGACCCTGGCGCGTTGCTGCCGGCCGATCCCGGGCGATCCGATTTTGGGCTTTATCAGCGCAGGCAAAGGGGTGGTGGTGCATACCCACGATTGTCACAACATTCGCGAATGGCGCAAGCGTCGTGACCGTTGGGTGGATGTGCAGTGGGACCCCGATGCTCATGGCGATTTCCCGGTAACTATCCGGGTGGTGGCAGAAAGTGCCCGGGGCGTTCTGGCCCGCATTGCCACCCTGATTTCCGATGAAGATTCCAATATTGATCATGTGGATATTGAGCCCCAGGATGGACTCTATACCGGAATCACCTTTACCATATTGGCCCATGACCGGGATCACCTGGCGAAAATCATGCGCAGCTTGCGCAGTCTGTCCATGGTGTCTCGGGTACAGCGGGTCAAGAACTAATCCAGGGAGAAAACATGCCGACACCAGTACACAGTGATGCAGCACCCCAGGCTATTGGCGCATACAGTCAGGCGATGACCCATAACGGTCTGCTCTATCTGTCGGGACAAATACCGCTGGACCCTGGCACCGGCCAGATGGTGGAAGGGGATTTTTCACTGCAGATACGACGCGTGCTGGACAATCTCAAGGCGGTTTGTGCGGCTGCTGGCACAGAGTTGCAACAGGCCATCAAATTGCAGGTTTTTCTGACGGATCTCAGCAATTTTGCAGCAGTGAACCAGGCTTTGGAGGCGGAGTTTGCGCAGCCCTATCCAGCCCGGGCGGTGGTACAGGTTGCGGCACTGCCCCGGGGGGCCCAGGTGGAAATTGATGGTATTGTCGCCTTGGGCAAATCGGACTGACATGGAGCGCGCCGAACTTCTGGCCCAGCCGATGCGGGTTCTGCTGCAGGAACATCCGGTGCTGGTTGCCTTGCTGGAAGAGCGCGGTATTCATTGCGGTGAATGCTTCATTGCCGATCGCGAAACTCTGGCCGGGGTGGCGCGGATGCATGGGGTAGATGTGGACGAAATCCTGAACGAGTGGGCCCATCGCGAGGCTCCGCCGCACAGCGACTGAGCAGGTGCCTGCCTCCTCCCCTCTTTATCTGCAAAGTTCGGTTTCGGCGCTGCGCGGCGTTGGTCCGGCACTTGTCCAGCGCCTGCAGCGCATGGATATCTGGCGGGTCCAGGATCTGCTTTTTCATCTGCCCAGCCGTTACCAGGACCGGCGCCATGTTTTGCCCATCGGGACACTGCTGCCTGAGCAGGAAGCTGCGGTGCTGGGCGAGATTACCCAGGTGGAACACTTGCGTGGGCGTCGCGATCAGTGGCTGGTCACCCTCAGTGACGGCAGCGGACAACTGTATATCCGTCTTTTCCACATGCTGGCGCCGATGCGTGCCCAATGGCAGAAGGGCAGGCGCTTATGGTGTTTCGGGGAAACCCGTGCGGGTTACCAGGGTCTGGAAATGGTGCATCCCGAGTGGCAAATGGCCGATCAGCCAAAATTTCAGGCGCCTACCCACCTGACCCCTTTTTATCCCAGTACCCAGGGAATTACCCAGGCACAATGGCGGCGCTGGGTTGCCCAGGCACTGACCCTGGTGGATCAGCTCCCTGATTATCTGGCGGAATATTTAGGTCCGGCGTGGCCACCCCTGGGTGAGGGCCTGCGGCTTTTGCACGAAAGTGCAGAAGAAGTGCCGACGCCTGCGCATCCCGCCTGGCAGCGTCTGGCCTTGGAAGAGCTACTCGCCAATCATCTGGCTATTCGCTCTGCCCGTACGGCCGCTGATGAAACGGGTGCTCCGGTCATTAAGGCCAGTGGGAGTCTCTGGACGGCGTTTCTGAAACAACTGCCTTTTGCACCGACTGCCGCACAGCAGCGGGTCATTGCGGAAATCAAGCAGAATATGGCCCAGGCCCGGCCCATGCGGCGTTTGTTGCAAGGCGATGTGGGCTCCGGCAAAACGCTGGTAGCCGCAGCGGCAGCATTGACGGCCGTGGAGCAAAATTACCAGGTAGCGCTGATGGCACCGACGGAAATCCTTGCCGAACAGTTGCATGACCGCTTTGTGGAATGGTTGACGCCCCTCGGTATTCAGGTGGGTTTTCTGGTGGGCGGGCTTGGTCAGAAAGCCCGACGCGAAGTCCTGGAGGGTTTATACAATCAACGCATTCAGATTGTCGTGGGAACCCAGGCACTTTTCCAGGATGAAGTAAAATTTGCCGGACTGGGTCTGGTGATTATTGACGAACAACATCGCTTTGGCGTGGATCAGCGCCGGCAATTGCTGGAAAAGGGAAGCATTCCGCATCTCCTGGTGATGACGGCGACGCCTATCCCCCGGACTTTGGCAATGACGGTGCATGCGGACCTGGATTTGTCGATTATTGACGCACTGCCGCCGGGACGCAGTCCCGTAGAAACCCTGGTTGTTGCCGATACCCGGCGGGCAGAGTTGATGACTCGCATGCAGCACCGACTGGCTGAAGGGGATCAGATTTACTGGGTTTGTCCACTGATTGAAGAATCCGAGATTCTGGCGCTGCAGGCAGCAGAAACCAGTTATGCCGATTTACAGGCAGCCTTGCCGGAAGTGGCCATCGCTCTGGTCCATGGACGCCTGCCTGCCGCCGAAAAGGCTCGGGTCATGGCAGATTTCAAGGCCGGGAAAACCCGGATTCTGGTGGCGACCACGGTCATTGAGGTGGGGGTGGACGTACCCAATGCCAGTCTGATGGTGATTGAGCATGCAGAACGGATGGGCCTTGCACAACTCCATCAGTTGCGTGGCAGGGTAGGGCGTGGTCAACGGCAAAGTAGCTGCATATTGCTTTATCATCCGCCCTTGGGTGAAAAAGCCCGGGCGCGCCTGCAGGTCATGCGCGACAGTCGCGATGGCTTTGTGATTGCCCGCAAGGACCTGGAATTACGTGGCCCTGGCGAGTATCTGGGCACCCGTCAAACCGGATTGCTGCAGATGCGGGTGGCAGACATGATACGTGATGAAGCGCTGCTGGCCGAGTTGCCACGTCTCGCCACACAATTGCTGCACGAAAATCCAGAAGCCGTGCAGGCTCTGATTCAGCGCTGGTTGGGTAATCGTCTCGATTACAGCCAGGTGGGTTGAGTGAAAACTTGCCGATTATCATGGACTTTGATGATCTGGCTCGGGTATATTATGAAAGCATTAAAATGAAAAAACCAAGGAAGCAGGTGCATGGGTAATTTAAGAAAATGGTGGTGGCTGCTGGGCTTGATGGTTCTGTGGGGTCTGGATGGGTGTGCTCCCCATATTTCTGCGCCGCCCGTGCATTCCGTGGCCTATTATGCGGCGCAAATCAAGGCGCCAGTCATTACTCCTGTGGCTCCGGTGGTATCGCCGACAGTTTCTGCGTTTGCGCAGCAGCAACCCGTGCGGATAGTGGTCTCAACCACTGAGCATCTGCTGCGGATTTATCGGGGAGATACGCTCCTGGCTACATACCCTGTGGCCATTGGCTTTAACGGTTCGGCACCGCGTCGTACCCGTGGTGATGATGTCACGCCGGTTGGTCATTATCATATTGGCTGGATTCTCCATGGCACCCAGTATGGCCCTTTCATGGGACTCACCTATCCCAACAAGGAAAATGCTAAGTGGGGATTGCAGGAGGGTATTATTACCCATAGCCAGTATCGCGCGATTGTGGACGCCATTGATGCCGGTCAGATTCCACCTCAAAATACTCCGTTGGGGGGCGAAATAGGCATTCATGGGATGGGTCCGCAGTTTTCTGATGATCCGGCAAGCAAGGTTTTCCCCGGTCGCTGGACAGCGGGCTGCGTAGCCTTGTCCAACTGGAATGCACAACAAATTGCGGCGCTGGTACAGGTCGGCACGCCGGTGGAAATTGTGGGTGAGGTGAAGGGTTATCGACATAATTTTGACCCGAAAGCAGAACTGGCATGGTCACAGTATCAGCACCGCAAGATGGGCAGTGTTGATAAATCCCATAGCACGGCCAAGCACTTAAGCTCCGTCAAATACGCCCGGAATCCAGGTGCAAAAAAGTCTTCCGCTTCTTCCCCTGAAACAGATATGGACGTGCTTCTGGCCAGGCTGGGAAAAAATCAGTAACGCACGGTAGCCTGAGGAACTCTAGTGTGCGAGCTTCTGGCTGAGTTGTTGGGCGGCTTCCATGCAATCACCCAGGGCGACACCGTCACTCCAGTTGGCGCGGAAATACAATCCAGGAATCTGCCGGGTCATTTTGGCGATGCGTTCCAGGCGCGCCAGGTGGCCTAGTTCATATTGGGGGATGGCTTCCGGCCAGTTTTGACAGCGACTGAAGCTGGGTTCTCCTACTATGCCCAAAATGGGTCGGATTTCGTGTAAAACGGTCTGGAGAAGGTCGCTGTCACTGCGACCCCGCAAAGGATTCTGGCTGCCGCCAATGAATGCCGTCATCAGAACCTGCTCTGGAGCTGCGCGATCTGGAAACAGCGTGGAGGAGAACAGGACGCCCAGGGTTTCCAGACCCATTGTACGGGGAATCAGCATGCCGAAACCATCCAGGGGATGCGCGACGCTGCTGCGCGGGAATCCCAGAGAAAGCGTAGTGACTGCTGGATAGCTGATGGCTTTCAGTTCTGCCGCCAGGGTTGGCTGCAGCGTTGCCAGCAGTGCCGCTGCTTTATGGGCAGGCAGGGCCAGAATGATTTTTTCACTCCGCCAGCTTTGCTGTTGACTGAATACTTCCCAAGTTCCGTCCTCGTGTTGTTGCAGTAGATCTACCGGCGTGTTGCACTGCAGGGGTCCCTCCAGCCGTTCCGCCATGCGCAGGGCCAAGGCCTGCAGGCCATTACGGAAAGAAACCAGACGTGGCTTGGTGGGGTTCTTCCGGCCAGCAACTGCGGCCCTGAATAGCGAGCCATGTTCCCGTTCCATTTTGACCAGGCGCGGAAAAGTAGCGGCAACTGCCAGTCGTTCCGGATCCCCGGCAAATACTCCCGAAACAAAAGGATCAACCAGCCAGGTAAGCACTTCTGGGCCCAGGCGGCGGCGCACAAATCCGGCGATGCTTTCTTCCTCCGCGGACTTGCCGCGCCCGCGAAAAGCTTCGCTGAGGAGGCGCAGGCGACCCCGCAGGGAGAGCAACTTTCCGCTGAATAGTACCCCCGGTCCGAGTGGGACCAGTTGGTGCTTGCGATTGAGTATATAGCGCCTTTTAGCCAGAGCGTTGGCTTCGACGATTTCCTGTTGCAGTTGGAGTGACTCAATCAGTGCCGGAACCACCTGACCTTTGAGCATCAGCGAATTGGGTCCGGCATCCCGCAGAAAACCATTTTCTTTGATGCTCAGAAGATTTCCCCCCACTTGGGGGGCTGCTTCCAGCAGGCGTGACTGCACGCCCTGTTGCTGCAAAAAATAGGCAGTGGCGAGACCGGAAAGGCCGCCACCAATAATGATGACTTTATCCAAGGGGTTTATTCCTTGCCCAGATAGTAAGGGCTTTGCAAATACCAGCTTTGAAAATGCCGCAATAATGCCACTAATACGGCAGTGACGGGGAGGGCGAGCAAGAGGCCGATAAATCCGAACAACTCTCCTCCGGCCATCACGGCGAATATAACGGCTACAGGATGCAGGCCGATGCGATCTCCCACCAGATATGGGGTAAATACCATGCTTTCCAGAATCTGTCCGATGAAAAATACCAATAATACCCAGGCAACCGAAAGCAGCGAAGCGGTTTGCACATACATGGCGAGGCTGGCCATGAGGATGCCGCTGATGACGCCCAGATAAGGGACAAAGCTCAGGATGCCGGCTATCAGACCGATGAGAATGGCGGTTTTAAGGCCGATGATGCTGAGACCAATGGCGTAGCTGCAACCCAGGGCGAGCATGACCAGCAGTTGGCCACGCAGAAAGGCCATCAGCATGGTGTCGGCATCCCGGCTCAAAAGACGTATCAAGGGTGCATGCTTTTGCGGAATCCACTGATCGATCCGGGCCAGTAAACGTGGCCAGTCCCGTAATAAATAAAAACCCAGAACCGGTACCAGAATGATGCTTAATGCGCTGGTCAATAGCCCTGAGCCGGAGCTCAACGCAACTTGTACGCCATGTCCCAGCCATGTGACCAGCTTCTGGGCATTACTGGTGGCATAGTGGGAAATAGCGCCGCTATCCAGTTGAATACCCGTTGCTGCGGTAATTTGCGGGATCAAACGGCTTTGCAGTAATCCTCCATATTTTTGCAGATAGTCCACAAAAAGCAGGGATTGATGCTTGATGACCGGTAACAGGGCCATGATGCTACCCGCAACAATCAGCAGGACAATCACAAACACCAAGGTGGTGCCCCAACTGCGGCCAATGCGATGACGCTGGAGATAAGTCACCAGAGGGTTACCCAGATAGGCGAGAATGGCTGCCAGCAAAAAGGGGGTAAGAACGGGAGACAGACGAATCGTCAACCAGCCCAGCAAAATCAAAATGGCCAGAAAAAAAAAGCGTTGCATGAATTGACGTATGCTCCGTGTGGATCAAGCTGCGAATTCGCAGAGTATATCAGTCGTGTAGGGTTCGGCTATGGGCGTTCCTGTCGATGCCGAGAATATCCATGAAGGTGGAGAGTACTCGGGATCTTTGCAGACTTTTGGGGACGGCAATATAGCTTCTCCAGAGCGGGCTGGACGCGGCTATGCGGATACCATGAAGTCCCCAATCCAGGCGTTTTTCAAAAACCGCGTGAATGGCCAGAGGATGCTCATGGATCACGATAACGATGATTTCATCTTGTTTGAAACCTGAGAATAGCGTACCGTCAGGCCAAAATCATTTTCAAGAGTTGGTAATGTCGGAAAATATCCTAATTGCACCTGAAGTATTAACCCATGTAATCGAAAGAGAAGTAGGCGGATGGCAGGGCAAGCTGCGCCATAACCCTTTATTTCACCTGTTGCTGGCCTTTTTTGTTGGCATCATCGCCGGGTTGGGAGCGGTGGCGTTTCGGCGTCTCATCGGCCTGATGCACAACCTGTTTTTCTTTGCTCAGTGGTCCTTTTCTTTTAATGCGCTGAAACATTCGGATGCCAGTATCTGGGGCGCCGGAATCATTTTGGCCCCCGTTATCGGTGGTCTGATTGTGGTCTGGCTGGTGCGCAACTTTGCGCCCGAGGCCAAAGGTCATGGCGTGCCCGAGGTGATGGATGCCATTTACTACAAGCGCGGGGTGATTCGCCCTGCCGTGGTATTGATCAAGGCGCTGGCTTCGGCCATTACCATTGGCAGTGGCGGCTCAGTGGGCCGGGAAGGGCCCATTATCCAGATGGGCGCAGCCTTTGGGTCCAGTCTGTCGCAATGGTTGCGCTTGCATGAGTGGCAGCGTCTGGGCTTGATTGCTGCCGGTGCCGGTGCCGGAATTGCGGCCACTTTCAATACGCCGGTTGGCGGCATTCTGTTTGCGGTGGAATTGATGCTGGTGGAAGTCAGTGCCCGTACTCTGGTGCCGGTCATGATTGCCACTGGAACGGCCACCTTTGTGTCCCGCCTGTTTCTGGGAAATCATCCTTCTTTTGTGATTCCTGCCAGCATTATTGCCAGTACAGCCCATGAAACGGCTGCCGATTATGTAGCCTATGTGGTTTTTGGATTGCTGGTAGGGGGCGTGGGTTTGCTGTTCACCAATGCCCTGTACTGGACCGAAGATCTGCTCGACAAATGGTTCAAAAACGCCTATCTGCGCGCAATTTTGGGAATGGCTGCGGTAGGCCTGGCCATGTATTTGATCCAACGCTCCACCGGACATTACTATGTGGAGGGTGTGGGTTATGCCACGGTCCAGAATGTTCTGGAAAGCACTCTGCTGAATCCCGGCTTTCTGCTGCTGTTGTTGGTATTGAAGGTGTTTTCCTTTTCGGTCACTTTGGGTTCGGGAGGATCCGGCGGGGTTTTTTCTCCTTCCCTGTTCGTGGGAGCCGTGCTGGGGGGCGCTTTCGCAGCCCTGGTAAGTCACTGGATTCCGGACTATCAGATGGGTATGGCGGTGGGCGCAGCACTGGGTATGGCAGGGATGGTCGGGGCATCTACCGGGGCCGCCGTCACCGGCGCCGTCATGATTTTTGAGATGACCAACGACTACCACATCATTATTCCGCTGATCGTGGTATCGGGTCTGGCCTTCGGTGTACGCAGGCTGGTTACCCGCGACAGCATTTACACGCGCAAGCTGATCCGGCGGGGACATTTCATTCCCGAAGCCCGGCACAGCAATCTTTACCTGATGCGTCCTGCGGCGCAACTCATCGAAACGCCCATGGTACGCCTGCGCGGAGACCGGACATTGGAGGATTTGCAAAAAATACTCCTGCATCGTCGTGAGCTACCCCATGTGCTGATCATCGAAGGAACCATGCCGGTGGCGGTCATTCCTGCGCATCGGGTGGCAGAAATCCTGCGTCGGGAAATCCGTCAGGTACCCTTGCGTGATCTGGCCAGTACCGACTGGGTGGCGGTGCGTGATGACAGCCAGCTTTATGATCTGGTGGCACGCCTGCGCGCCTGCGCCTGCGAGACGGCGCTGCTCTGCAAAAAGGATCCCCCTGAACATCATGAGGATGTGGTGGCTGTGGTGACCGTGGAAGATATTCTCAGTTATGCCTCTCTGCCCCAGGTTCTGCTGCGACCGGAGCGCGGTCCGTAATGAACCGTAATCGCGTATAATGAAACTGACGTGGACAGGACTGCGATGCACTCTCCGTAGTCGGTTTGCCCCGGCAGGTGAAGGGCCCGGCTTGATCCTCCTCGGGGCCATCCTGGGCTTGTTTACCGGTGGCGGTGCCCTGCTTTTCCATTACCTGATAGCGCTGCTCCACAACCTGTTTTTTCAGGGAAACTGGAGTTTTTATTACAATGAGCATTTGCCAATCACACCAGCACGTTGGGGGCCGTGGGTCATTCTGGTGCCGGTATTGGGTGCCTTTCTGGTCACCATTCTGGTGCAACGGGTCGCCACGGAAGTCGAAGGTGCAGGCGTCAGTCAGGTTATGGAGTCGGTGCATACGGATGGCGGGCGCATACGCCCCATCATTGCCGTTTTGCGGCCACTGGCGACGGCGCTGACTTTGGGTTCGGGGGGTTCTGCGGGGCGCGAGGGACCGGCCATGCAGTTTGGTGCGGCAATGGGTGCTTTGGTGGGCCATGTGCTGCCCATGTCCGACAGTCGCCGTATTCATCTGGTGGGTTGTGGAGTCGGTGCGGGCATCGCAGCGGTTTTTAATGCCCCTCTGGGTGGCTGGTTTTTTGCCATGGAAGTCATTGTGCCCGATTGGCGCCCCTGGACGGTGTTATCCACGCTGGTAGCAACGGTTTCCGCGACCTGGATCACGGAAACCGGTCTGGGCAATTTCCATATTCTCGCCTATGTGCCCACACCGGCACTTTCCGGGAGCCTGATGCTTCCGGCTTTTGCGCTGCTGGGCATCGTGGCGGGAATAATGAGCTTTTTGTTCATACAGTTGCTGACCTGGACGGGGCAGACCAGCAAATACTACTTGCCCAATCCTTATTTGCGACACATGAGTGCCATGTTGCTGGTGGGGTTGCTCCTGTATGGACTGTTCTGGTTTACCGGCCATTATTACCTGATTGGTGGCAGTTATTTTGCTGTTTCGGAAATTTTGACCGGTCACCTACACCTGCTCGGCTTTCTGATTTTACTGTTGATTCTGAAGGGCGTTGCCACCAGCCTGACCATTGGTACGGGCGGTTCTGGCGGGATTTTTTCGCCTTCCCTGTTTATGGGGGCGGCCATGGGTGCAGGCGTTGGTTATCTGGCAGAGGGCTTGCTGGGTTGGCATGGCAGTATTCCACTATTTGCCATGTGCGGAATGGCGGGGATGGTGGGGGCAAGTACCGGAGCCCTGATCAGTGCGCCGGTCATGGTGGTGGAATTGACGAATAATTATCATATTCTGCTCCCGGCCATGGTCACCTCACTGACGGCTTTTGCATTGCGCCGAGTGTTTCTGGAGCAAAGTATTTATACCTACCCGCTCTTCAAAAAGGGTCTTGATATTCCGGAAAATCATTATGTTGTCCAGGAAAAAATCCACCCGGATAAATCGTCCGATAAATAGCCAGCAAGGAGCTGTACATGAAAAATCCTGAAGCCGCACTCAATCAGAAGGAACGCCGAGCCGTATTTTCCCTGGCCGGAATATTTGGCCTG
>DYJM01000051.1:0-1279 GCA_020723125.1 Acidithiobacillus ferrivorans | reverse complement strand
TTACTGGTTTCGGTCATTTTGATGGCCCTGTCAGCCCATAATATCTGGCTGATTGCCGTAGCGCTTTTCCTGTTTTTCATGGCCTTCAATGTGCTTGAAGCCAGCCTACCTTCGTTGGTCGCCAAATTCTGTCATCCCGGTGCCAAAGGTACGGCAACCGGTGTGTATACCACGTCCGAATTTCTGGGGGCTTTTTGTGGAGGCTTGCTGGGTGGTTTGCTGTATATTCCGGGTGCGCGTAATTACAGCGATATTTTCTGGGCGGTAGCCGTTATATATGCCATCTGGCTGGTGGTTGCCCTGACCATGCAAAGGCCCCGTTACCTGGCGACCCGGGTATTCACTTTGACAGAAGCAGCGGAGCGTCAGAGTGATCTGACGACCCGTTTGCTGGCACTTCCGGGTATTGCGGAGGTGGCGGTATTCAAGGATGAAGGCGCGGTGTACTGCAAGGTAGACAGCAAAGTGTATGACGAGCAGGCGGTGATGGGGGTGCTGGCGGGTACCTGAGCGGGTGGAACCGACGGCAGGCATGATGTTCTACTCATCGAACAAATCCGAATGCCGCCCGGTGCGCTCAAAGCGCACCCCGTCTCCCGCAATCTTGTAGATCAGTAACCAATCCGGTTCAATGTGCGCATCACGGAAGCCACGCCAGCCTCCTTTCAGCGGATGGTCAAGGTAGGACGCTGGCAATGGCTCGCTGTCAATGAGCAAACCCAACAAGACTTTGAGCTTGTCCATGTCTTTCCCACGTTTCTGCATTTGCTTTACATCGCGCTTGAACTGGCCGGAATAGGCGGCTTGGCGCATCAGATACCCAACTGGTTGAACAAATCTTCAGCATCCTTGGCATGGTGAAGATCCTCACCGCGCTCGCTATTCGCCAGCGTTTTCGCCGTCAAAGCATTGGGTACGCGCATCTCGAACGGCAAAGCCTTTTCTTTGGCGATTTTGGTCAGCGCGATGCGCACCACATCGGAAACAGTCAGACCCATATCCGCCAACACGGCAGCAGCCTCGTTTTTCAGTGTTTCGTCAATCCGCGCCCGGACAAATGATGTTGCAGCCATGATCTAGCCTCCTTTCAGAAAGAGGCTTAATTGTAGCTCAGATGAAGCATAAAAACGATCGGCTCATCCTCTGCGCGTTGTCGCGCTTGACCTTCTGCACGTTTGATATTGCTGTAGCTGTTTTTAAGGCTAAGCGCTTTTTTTCAACAGCGCATTGATAGCCTGCAAATCTGCCATATTGATTTGTCCGGCAGCCGCCTTGAGCT
>DYJM01000179.1 GCA_020723125.1 Acidithiobacillus ferrivorans | reverse complement strand
ACCTGTGAAACCATCGCCACTATCGCTCGCATAGAAACCCTGAGTCACTCCACATACAGCTATCTGGTCGGCATTCATTTTGAACTGACCGAGGCGCAGCGTAAAAAAGCGCAGAATCTCTATCTCTGCCGGAAAGCCGAACAGATCCAGCAACTGTCGGATACCCGGCGTCATCGTTGGGCACCGCCCCAGAAATCATTTTTATGAAGCCGCAGGCGCTCGTCATCCCTTTCCCGGGGAACCGCTTGACGCGCAAGCAGCAAGAACATCTGCATGCTTTGGCGCAATCCTGGAATATGCCAGCAGACCAGGTGCTGGATGCGCTCTTGCTGGACGCTTTCCTGCTGCGCAAGTTACATCCGGATTTCCCGCAGGATAGCTTTTTTTCGCCGTCTGATTCGGTATCGTCATGACCCTGTCCGTGCGCGATCTCCAGTCACTGGGAAGCTGGTTGGACCTTTCTGACCGGGCGCGCGAGGGACTCCTGCGTTGGTATACGGAATGGCAGAACGTTATCCCGGAGTGGATGGCACAGATGGCAGGCTTTCTGCACCAACATCCGGCCCTCAGTCACGCCCTGCCAGATCCGGCTCTTTTGCAGCCACTTCAGCAAGAATGGTTACAACGATTATTCTGCGGAGTCTACGATGCCGCTTTCTGGAAATATCAACAAAGCATCGGGCAACAACTGGCGGCAAACGCCTTCCCATCCATGGGCGTTTCTCTAGGCTTTGACTGGTTACGCACCGAGTTCATCCCGCATATCCAGGAGACCACGCCCAAGGGTTGGGCTGCTACAGAACTGCAGGTTCCCTTGCTTCGCCTACTCGGCAGTTGTCAATATGTGATGCAGTCTGCCTATACCCAGGCGCGCCTGCACGCACTGACCCAGGATTTGCGCCGGTTATTACAGCATTATGATCTGGCCGCTTTTTTCGGGCAGGCCGCTGATCTCGCGCAAAGCCTGGCGGGTGCGGATGGCGCCGGCCTGATTCTCCGCGAGGATGGACAGCTCCATTACCGCTTTTTCCACGCCCTGTCATCCCGCTTTGCTTCCCTGGCAGAGCAACCTTTCCCGGAGCATGCAGGTATTGCCGGACAGGCGATCCAGCAGAATCGGGCGGTTTATCTGCGCGATTATCCCGCCAGCGCCGCCGCCATGCCGGAGTTTGTTGCGGCAGGGCTGAAGGCCAGCCTGGCTATTCCCCTTCCCGGTCCTGTGGGCCCAGTGGGGGTTCTGGTGCTTTCCTGGTTCCAATCCCCGGCTCCCGAACACATTCCGGAGGATCATTGGGAACATCTCCGGCTACTGGCCGATCTACTCGGGGCACAACTGCATCGTGAAACCCTGGAAGAACGCCTGCAGAATCTCGCGGCGGAAGATCTGCTGACCGGTTTACCGAATCGTCGGGCAGCCAAAGAACGCATCCACCGGGCCATGGCGCGCAGTTATCGTCATCAACGCCTTTTTGCCCTCTTTTTTCTGGACCTTGATGGTTTCAAGGCCATTAACGATCAGATGGGGCACCATCAAGGTGATCTGGTCCTGCAACAAGTCGCGTGCGATGTGCAGGAGGTGTTACGCACCGAAGACAGCCTGCTCCGTTATGCCGGAGATGAGTTTCTGATCATTGTCGAAGACCTCCGGCAGGTCAGTGAAATCGAAGAGATGGCCGCGCGTATTCTCAGTGCGGTACATCGGGAAGTCCGACAGGAGACCCATCATCTGCCCCTCAGTGCCAGCCTGGGCATCGTGATTTATCCGCTCGACGACGGCGATCCGGAAACGTTGCTTCATCAGGCCGACCTCGCCATGTATGCCGCCAAACAGGCAGGCGGCAACCGCTGGGCTTTCTACGATTCACGCCTGAGCGAAATGGCACAGAAAAACCAGGAAATTCTCCATAACCTGCAGCACTCCAATGAACATCAGGAATTCGTACTCTATTGGCAACCTATATTCACCCTGCCGGAACGGCGGCTGAGCGGTGTAGAGGCTCTGTTACGCTGGCAACACCCGAAAAAAGGCTTGCTGTCTCCCCGCGATTTTATCGGAGCACTGGAGGGACATCATCGCTTGATGCAGACCACCGGGCGCTGGGTATTGGCGAGCGCTTTTGCGGCGGCAGCGGACTGGCATGGCCGGGGATACCTGCTGGATGTGCATATCAATGTTGCCGCCGCACAGTTGGAAGATCCGCAGTTTCTGCCTTTTCTGCAAAGCCTGTTACAGCAGTATCCTGAAATACAGACATCGCATATCTGGCTGGAGATCGTGGAGCGGGT
>DYJM01000050.1:9984-15820 GCA_020723125.1 Acidithiobacillus ferrivorans | reverse complement strand
TCCTGACGGGCGCAGGATTTCGCCAAGAACAACAACGGCTCGAAACAAAAGTCGCGGCAAAGCACCCATGGCAACTGCCGTTTTCAGGATTAAATGATCTACTCATCAACCAGCTCCACCAGTTGCTGCAATTTCTGGGGTTTGAAGCGAGCCCATAGCAAACCCCAGATAAATACCAATAGCACGAGTAGCACAAACAGCACCGTGGCAGCACCTTCTCCGCCGGCAGGTAAGGGCCATAAACTGACCTCCAGCACTTTGAGCAGCAGCGGCAGGGAAATGACGGCGACGATCAGGCTGAACCAGCGCCAGACATGTTTTTGTCGAAATAAATACAGCGGCGTAGCAATATTGGCGAGGCTGTAAATCAACAAAAAAGCCAATCCGGTAAATGTGCCAAAAGTCCCGACCACGGACAAAATGGAAAAATGTCCCAAGCTCACCACCACTAAACTGAACAGAACCAGGAGAGCGAGGAGACCCAGGGCGCGGGTAGGAGTACCATGCGCGGGATGCCGGAAATGCAAATATTGACTGATGACTTGATGTCCCGCCATGCTGAATAAGATGCGGGAAATACTGTTCAGGGTGGCGATGGTCGCTGAAAAGGCAGCAGTCGCCATGGCTAGATCCGAAAAAATGCCCAGCCAGGGCCTGCCAATAGCCTCGGCAATCCGGTTGAGAGGAGCAGGGCTGTTACCAATGGCGGTGGGGATGTGGGCAAAGGCCAGAATTTCAATGTAGGCCATAGCCACAAAAAACAAGCCGACCATCCCCACGGAAAAGAGCATGACCTTGGGAATTGCCGTGCGCGCAGCCCGGGTTTCCCCGGCAAGGTTCCCGGCTGTTTCAAAACCGCCGTAAGCCAATAGGGATAATATTAAAGCCTGGGTAAACGGGCTTTGCTGCAGTTGCGTGAAATGCCATTGCGCCGGATCCCGCCAGCCAAAATGTCCCAGCGTAAAGGCGGCAATCAACACAATGCAGGCGATGGAAAAAATCTCCACCCAAAGTCCCCAGCGGGCGGAAATTTCAATGCCGCGCCGCGCCAGTCGCCAGGCAATCAGCAGGTACACAAAAGCAATAAGCGCAATCCAGCCGCTGCCGTGAATGGACCAGAAAAAGGCCAGGGCCTGCTCCAGAAACAGGCCTCCTAACAGGGGCGCGGCTGCCAGGGCACCAAAATATCCGGTAATCATGACAAAGCCTGCCAGCATCCCGGCAATGGGATGCAAGGCTTTGCTCAGGTAAAAAAACAAGGTGCCCGGAGAAGGAAAATGCCGGGCCAAAATGCCAATTTGCAGGGCGACCAGCATCATCAGGATGCCTATGACGCCATAGGCCAGCCAGGTAAAATGGCCACTGTGCACCGCCACCAGGGAAATGGTAACGGCGGGCATTGCCGAGGGGGTGATGTTGGCGACCGCATGGCCCCAAATTTCACTGGGGCTGACGGACCTGGAGCTGGAGTGCATAAATCGGGGTACTCATTAATTCTGGCTGTAGTGAAAAATTATAAGGGGATGGCCCCATGAAAGCGATGAGAGCTTCAGTCCGGTCAGTGTGAATACAGCCAGCGCCGACTGGGCTTGCCCTGGGGTACTGGCGCATCGTCCCAGAACTGTGCGGCTGGAATGGACAGCGGATAGGGTTCTTGCTGAGTACGGTCAGAGATATCGATGGTTTTAGCCATCCCGTATCGCTGAACATCAGTAAATCATTGCTCGCCGAACTCGCTGCGCTGGAGCGACAGCTTGCCGCGCTTTTAATCAGCCCCGAACAGGCAGCCACGGAAATTCTGGCGGGTATGGAAAGCGGCGCGTTTGAAATCCACTTCCCCCGCGCCTTTACCCGCAAGTTCAAGTTTCTGCGCTGCCTGCCCTATCGCTGGTATTTTTCGTTGATTCATCGTTCTACGGGGCTGTAGATAAATCTGAAGAGCGGATTTCAGGCTGCGGGATGAATGCCAAGCTGCAAGCCTGGCGCCGTGGTCACTTTATCACTGTACCAAGTTGCGGATTGCCATCAGCGGGCAATACCTGGTACAAACGCTCGCCACCCAGCCCTGTTTCATGCTTGCAGAAACTATCAGTAATGCAGAGTATAATACCATTTCTGAATTTATCGTTACGGGGATCGTCAAAAGTGACTACGCACACCATCGACACCGCAACTGTCAAACGCTTGGTCGAAGCCCGCGCCCTGAGGGGGGCGTCCATCATCGGTCAGCCGGGTGGCTGGTCGATAATGCTCAAATACGGCACGGAAGAAAGACCGCTGGGTATTCAGCGCGCTGATAAGCCCCGTCTCTGGCGCAGCCTTGATACTTGTGTCGGGTATCTCAGGGATGAACTGCATATCGTCAAGGTGGATTTGTTGGACGCCACCCAACATGATGCCGATAGTGCTCTTCCCGGTAAATCCCGACCGGATGCCGCCGAACGGATGCGGAACGCTTTTGCCGCCGCCGAACATGACCGCTGGTTTCGGGAACAGGTCGAGATTGGCCTGAAAGAGGCCGACGATCCAGCCACCCAATGGATTGCGCATGAAGCCGTTGAACGCGACCGCGCACAGTGGCGCGCTGACCTTATCAGGCAAACCGAAAACGGCGATTCATGAACAGCAGAAAATGGGCATTGCCTTTTGCGGTGAGGTGGTCCTCTACTGCATGGCAGCAGTATCAGGATGCAATGGATTTCGTGGCGGCGGACAAGCCGCAGGCTGCACTAGAGAAGGACGCATCCATTACCAGTGCGGTTGCCCGACTGGGGGCTTTCCCAAAGATGTTTGAATGGGTCAAGCAACATGCTGATGTCATTATCGCTGATAAGATCAAGGATAGCCGCGTCGTCCGCTGCAGCAATAGCCGCACAGTTTTTTCTGCATAGCTAACGACTCCCAGCCCAGGCAAAACCAACGCCAATCTCCCACTTATCCTGCACACCCATTTCCCGCTATCATGTCGCCACGGAACCCACCAGCAGTGTCCCAACAACATCAGAGGTCAGGAAGCGTGACAGAAAGCATCAGCCGCAGTGATCGCGGTAAAAAGAATATGCGGGTGACCCTGATGGGAGCAGGGACCAATCTGCTGCTGTTTTTTACCAAATTGGCGGGGGGCATTTTCGGTCACTCCGATGCTTTGGTGGCCGATGCGGTGCATTCTTTATCTGATCTGCTATCGGATTTGGGCCTTATTCTGGCCATGCATTTCAGCAGCCAGCCGCCGGATCGGGAGCATCCATACGGGCATGAGCGTTTCGAGACGCTGGCAGCGCTGGGCACGGGTACGCTGCTGGCGCTGAATGGCACGGGTATTGGTTATGAGGCTGTGCAACGTCTGGTGATTGGACATTACGGAATGCCTGCGGTCTGGACTTTGTATATTGCCGCCTTTGCCATTTTCGCCAAGGAAACCCTCTATCAGATTACCATTCGGGTGGCGCGTAAAACCCGTTCGGCAGCGTTACGGGCCAATGCCTGGGATCATCGTACCGATGCGATTTCCAGCGTCATTGTGTTGATTGGCATTGGCGGAAGCCTTCTGGGTGCCCCTTATCTGGATTCGGTGGTGGCTCTGATTGTGGCCTTGATGGTGCTGCGCATTGGCCTGGTGACCGCCTGGGAGGCACTGCAGGAACTGGCAGACCGGGGGCTGGACGATGCGGTTTTGGCGCAAATTCGTGAGGTGATTCTGGGTTGCGAAGGTGTGCGCGACCTGCACCTGCTCAAGACACGCAAGGTCGGGCATCAGGCTCTGGTCGAGGTGCATCTGCAGGTAACTAATCCGCTGCTCAGTGTCTCCGAGGGGCACCAGATTGCCGAGCGGGTGCGTATGGCACTGTTGCGGGTGGTGGATGATCTGGTGGACGCCACCATTCATATTGATAGTGAAAATGATGAGGAAGGCGGTGCTGTTCTGCCGCCGCGCAGCGAAATTGAAGAAAAGGTGGAATCCATATTGCTGGCCCGTAATTTGCCTTTACCTCAACAAATGACCCTGCATTATCTGAAAGATGGCGTGGTGGTTTGCCTGCGTTATCCTTTTCCGCCTGCGGCGAGTCTGGAGAGTCTGCAAGCGCAGGAAAAACAGATTCAGGAAGCCTTGCAGGGAAAGGTCTCCGGCTTGCAGCGGGTGGATGTCGCCTGGCAGACGTCCGCCAGGGAGAAGGAATGAGTTGTTGTGCACAATATTGGTGCAAAGCGTTTGATTGCACTGTTGTGGGGTGCTAATTTGGTGCAATGATCCACCAGGATTCTGGGGGTGTTTCATTTGAATGTGGTATCAGTTTTGCATGCTTAATGGTATTCAGGTCGTACTTTCTTGATTGGAGGAGAAGCAGATGGGTCACAGCCCGAAAGATGTACTGAAGTTGATTAAAGAAAAAGACGTCAAATTTATTGATTTCCGTTTCACCGACACCAAGGGCAAGGAGCAGCATGTTTCTGTGCCTTCCCACACCATGGAAGAAGATACTTTTGTAGAAGGCAAGGCCTTTGATGGTTCTTCCATTGCCGGCTGGAAAGGGATCAATGAATCCGACATGATTCTGCTGCCTGATCCTGATTCCGCCGTGCTCGATCCCTTTACCGACGAAGCGACCCTGAACATTCGTTGTGACGTCATCGAACCGGCCACCGGTCAGGGTTATGAGCGCGATCCGCGTTCAGTGGCTAAACGTGCCGAAGCCTATCTGAAAAGTACCGGCATTGCCGATGCCGCTTATTTTGGCCCCGAAAATGAATTTTTTGTCTTCGATTCCGTGACCTGGAATATCGACATGAGCGGCTGCGGTTACAAGGTCGATGCGGAAGAAGCTGCCTGGAATTCCGGTAAGGAATATGAATCCGGCAACATGGGCCATCGTCCTGGTGTGAAGGGCGGATATTTTCCGGTACCTCCGGTGGATTCTGCGCAGGACCTGCGTTCAGCCATGTGTCTGGCGTTAGAAGAAATGGGTCTGAAGGTCGAAGTCCATCACCACGAAGTGGCTACCGCTGGTCAGCATGAAATTGGCGTGGGCTTCAACACCCTGACCCGCAAAGCCGACGAAGTACAAATTCTGAAATACGTGGTTCACAATGTCGCCGCCGCTTACGGTCAGACGGCCACCTTCATGCCCAAGCCCATTGTTGGTGACAACGGTAGTGGCATGCACGTTCATCAGTCGCTGGCCAAGGACGGAAAAAACCTGTTCGCGGGTGATTTGTACGGTGGTTTGTCGGAGTTGGCCCTTTACTACATCGGCGGCATCATCAAGCATGCCAAGGCCGTCAACGCGCTGACCAATCCCAGCACCAACAGTTACAAGCGTTTGGTCCCCCACTATGAAGCCCCGGTGTTGCTGGCCTATTCGTCAAAAAACCGCTCTGCTTCCATTCGTATTCCCTTCGTCAACAGCCCCAAGGCGCGGCGTATTGAAGTCCGCTTCCCGGATTCCACGGCCAACCCCTACCTGGCTTTTGCGGCGATGATGATGGCCGGTCTGGATGGTATTCAGAACAAGATTCATCCCGGCGATGCCATGGACAAGAACCTCTATGATCTGCCCGCCGAAGAGCAGTCCAATATCCCGGGCGTGGCCGCTTCTCTGGAAGAAGCCTTGCGCGCCTTGGAAGCGGACCATGAGTTCCTGATGAAGGGTGGCGTATTCAGCCAGAGCTGGCTGGATGGTTATCTGGATCTGAAATGGGCGGAAGTGCAGGCTCTGCGCGTCACTACCCACCCGGTGGAATTCCAGATGTACTACAGCCTCTGAGATCATGGCGGGCAGGTGGCCCGCTGATTTGCACAGTGAAAGGCCTCGCAGCATGCGGGGCCTTTTTATTGCTG
>DYJM01000050.1:0-9884 GCA_020723125.1 Acidithiobacillus ferrivorans | reverse complement strand
AGAATTGGGATAGACCGGTAACGCCTTCGTAGCTTAGTATATCAGCCTGGATAAAGACCGTCAGGGAGATCAAATGCCACGTTTCTTGCTCAGTAACGATGACGGATATCTGGCACCGGGACTGGCAGCACTGGCCCAGGCAATCACTCCTCTCGGCGAAGTCGAGGTTCTGGCCCCTGAGCAGGATCGCAGCGGCGCCAGCAATTCCCTGACCCTTGACCGTCCCCTGCGCATGCGTACCGGCCTCAATGGTTTTCACTATCTGGTGGGTGGTACCCCAACGGATTGCGTGCATCTGGCGGTGACCGGTCTTTTTGCCGAAGCCCCCGACATGGTGGTGTCCGGTATCAACCGGGGCGCCAATATGGGTGACGACGTGCTTTATTCCGGCACCGTTGCCGCAGCCACCGAGGGGCGTTTTCTGGGGCTGCCAGCCATTGCCATCTCCCTGGCGGGTCGTGACTGCAGTCACTTTGAAACGGCGGCCAGAGTCGCCGCCACCCTGGTCACCGGCGTGCTCAGCCATGCGCTGCCCGCAGATACCATTCTCAATGTGAATGTGCCGGATTTGCCCTATGAACAATTGCGGGGCTTTGAAGTCACCCGTCTGGGGCGACGCCACAAAAGTGATATGGTGATTCCGGCTGCGGACCCGCGCGGCGATCCGGTCTACTGGATTGGTCCTTCCGGGCGGGAAGCAGACGCCGGGCCGGGTACGGATTTTGATGCAGTACGCCGGGGCTATGTCTCCATTACGCCCCTGGATCTGGATATGACCCGATACAATTTTCTGGAAGGCTTAAGTCAGTGGCTGCGCACTTGCCAGTCCTGAACCCGGAAGTCGGAATGATTTCTCCCCGCACCCGGGGGAGGATGGTGCTACGCCTGCGGGCGGCGGGTATTCGTGATGAGCGGGTGCTGGATGTGATGAATCAGGTGCCGCGTCATCATTTTGTGGCCCAGGCCCTGGCAGGGCGGGCCTACGAACTGGTCTCCCTGCCCATTGGTTATGGTCAGACCATCTCCCAGCCGTGGACTGTGGCACGGATGATGGAGGCTATTCTCGAAAACAACCCGATTCCCCGCCGCATTCTGGAAATCGGGACCGGTTCTGCTTATCAGACGGCGCTTCTGGCGGAATTGGGGGCGGAAGTGTTTACTGTGGAGCGTATCGGCCCCCTGCATGATCAGGCGAATAAGATTCTGCGCCGACTGGGTTATTCCCAGGTACATCTGTTGCATGGTGACGGCAGTGGCGGCTGGCCGGAGCAGGGGCCTTATGATGCCATTGTGATTACGGCGGCGGTTCCTTGTGCTTTGGCCCCCTTATATCGCCAGTTACGGCCTGGCGGTCGCCTGGTGATGCCGGTGGAAGATCGGGGCAAGCAACATTTGCAGGTCAGCCATTGGGATGGTCATGAAGCCCGGATCAGTCATCTGGGCGATTGTTTTTTTGTTCCCTTACTGGCTGGTACGGTTTCATTAGCCTCTGGAGAGTGTTAAGCATGAACGACGCGATCAGAGAAGAGGAAGAAGATCTTTCCGTGGAGTCCGTGGATACGGCAGATGAGACGCCGGAAACTGCCGATGAGGATTACGGCGAGGCCCCCGACTGGGATGCTACCCGCTGTTATCTGAGGGAAATCGGTCATAATCCGTTGCTGACGGCGGAGCAGGAAATTTCCCTGGGGCGGCTCGTTCAGGCGGGTAATGCGGCCGCGCGCAGCACCATGATCGAGAGTAACTTGCGTCTGGTGGTCAAATTGGCCAGACGTTACATCCACCGTGGTCTGCCTCTTCTGGATTTGATTGAAGAGGGGAATCTGGGCCTGATTCGTGCCGTGGAAAAATTTGACCCAGATAAGGGTTTTCGTTTTTCGACCTACGCTACCTGGTGGATACGCCAGAATATCGAGCGGGCCCTGATGAATCAGACACGCACCATTCGTCTGCCGATTCATGTGATGAAAGAACTGAGTAGCGTCCTGCGTGTAGCGCGCTGTCTGGGCCAGACCCTGCAGCGCGATCCAACGCCTGAGGAAGTGGCGGCGGTCATGGATCGGCCTGTGGACGAAATTCGCGGTTGTCTGGAAAATGACGGCAAAGTGACCAGCCTCGATGTGCCCCATGGTCGAGAATCTGAGCGCCCCTTGGCCGATGTGATTGCTGATATGGCAAATCCTGGCGTTGAAGCGGCTTTTGCTGAGCAGGATTTGTCCCTGCAGATTCATCAATGGATTGCTGCCATGTCTGAAAAACATCGGCAGGTGCTGTTCTGGCGCTTTGGTCTGGATGGTACGGAGGGGGCGACTCTGGAAGATGTCGGTAACCGTCTGGGTGTCACCCGGGAGCGGGTGCGGCAGATCCAGGTGGAAGCCTTGCTGGCTTTACGTCGCCGCATTGAAGAAGAAGGTCTGACCACAGAATCCCTGTTCGGGTGAGGCAGGCTCCGGCAGGCCGATGGCGGGGAGGCTTTTTGCTCCAACGTCCCTTGCCTGTTGTTCTATGGCCCATCCTGCCGTCAGGAGAGAACTCGCCCTTTGGGCTCAAACAGCTCTCCTGACGGGCGCAGGATTTCACCAAGAACAACAACGGCGCGGGACAAAGTCGCTGCAAAGCCTCCCCGCCACCGGCCTGCCGGAGCCTGCTCTTGAAAACCGCTGGCCCAAAGCATTTCAGGCCTCTGGATGCATCAGGGCGGCCAGCACCATGCGGTCTTCGGCCAGTAAAATGTTGTAGGTCCGACAGGCTGCGCTGGTATCCATGACTTCCACAGGAATGCCGGCATCGCGCAGGGCTGCCATCAGTTGCAAAGGGAAATGCTGTTTTTTACCGGTGCCCAGGAGCATGACGTCGGGCTTGCGGGCGAGCACTTCGGTAAAATGTTCGAGGCCGAGCCCTTCAGCACTCTCCGGCCCCCAGGGGCTCTGCAGCCAGTCCGCCGCTACCAACAATCCATGGCGGTAATGCTGGCCGCGCACCACGATGCCGTCTTGTCCGTAGCCATTGATAAGATTGTGTTGGGCGTCCTGGTGCCGGTGTAATTTCATGACTTTCCTCCATGATGCGGATTGACAGGCCAGCGTAGCCTCTCTATTGTTCTTCGGTTTCGGTATTCACGACAACCCTTGAAGGTCTGTGTCCCATGAACAGTGATTTTGAACGTATCCGCCGTCTGCCCCCTTACGTGTTTAATATTGTCACTGACCTGAAAAATCAGGCCCGTAAGCGCGGTGAGGATATTATCGACTTTGGCATGGGAAATCCCGACCAGCCCACGCCCCAGAATATTGTCGATAAGCTCTGCGAGACCGCCCAGCGCGGGGATACCCATCGCTACAGTGTATCCCGGGGTATTCCCCGGCTGCGGCGCGCTATCACGAACTGGTACGAACAACGCTTCGGGGTGGCTCTTGATCCTGAGTCAGAGGCCATTGTGACCATTGGCTCCAAGGAAGGTATTGCGCATCTGGCCCTGGCTACCATGGGCCCCGGGGATACGGTGCTGGTTCCCAGTCCGACTTATCCCATCCATCCCTACGGTTTTGTGATTGCCGGCGCAGACGTGCGCCATGTGCCGATGCTGCCGGGCGTGGATTTTTTCGAGGAACTGGAAAAAGCCGTCAAGGCCGCCTGGCCCAAGCCGAAAATGCTGGTCATCAATTTCCCCCATAATCCGACGGCAGCGGTGGTCGATCTGGATTTCTTCAGGCGGATTGTGGAATTTGCCAAGGAGCATCGCATCTGGGTGGTGCATGATCTGGCTTATGCTGATATCGTCTTTGACGGTTATAAGGCGCCCAGCTTTTTGCAGGTGCCGGGGGCCAAAGATGTAGGGGTCGAATTTTTCACACTGTCCAAGAGCTATAACATGCCCGGCTGGCGGGTCGGCTTTGCCGTAGGGAATCCCAAGCTGGTGGGTGCCCTGGCGCGCATGAAAAGCTATCTGGATTACGGCACCTTCACCCCCATTCAGGTGGCGGCCATTACGGCACTGGAAGGCCCTCAGGATTGTGTGGAAGACATTCGCCTGATGTATGAACAGCGCCGCGATGTGCTTTGCGAGGGGCTGGATGCAGCGGGTTGGGTGGTGGAAAAGCCCAAGGCAACCATGTTTGTCTGGGCGCGTATTCCGGAAAATCTGCGCAAAATGGGTTCGCTGGAGTTTTCCAAGCTGGTGCTGGACCGGGCCAAGGTGGCGGTCAGCCCCGGCATCGGCTTTGGTGAACTGGGTGACGAATATGTGCGTTTTGGTCTGGTGGAAAACGAGCATCGTACCCGTCAGGCCATCCGTGGAATCAAACAAATGTTCCGTGAGGATTTGTGATGGGCGACAGCATGGATCCTGTCCGTATCGGTATTCTGGGAATGGGCACTGTCGGTCAGGGCACCGTGCGGGTGTTGGCACGCAATGCCGAAGAAATCACCCGTCGGGTCGGTCGGGATTTACGGGTAGTCCATGCTGCGGTGCGTAATCCGGCGCGTCTGGAAGCACTGGACCTGCAGGCGCGGATCAGCACCGATCCCTGGGCCGTGGTGCGCGATCCAGAAGTGGATGTGCTGGTGGAAGTCATGGGCGGTACAGGGCTGGCCAGGGAGCTGATTCTGGCAGCCATTGCCGCAGGCAAGCATGTGGTGACAGCCAATAAAGCCCTGCTGGCTGAACATGGTAACGAAATTTTTGCCGCCGCCCAGCAACAGGGGGTGATGGTAGCCTTTGAAGCAGCCGTAGCCGGAGCCATTCCGATTATCAAAGCCATCCGCGAAGGTTTGGCAGGTAACCGCATTCAATGGCTGGCTGGGATCATCAACGGCACCAGTAACTATATCCTGACCCAGATGTTCCGTGAAGGCTGGGATTTTCAGCAGGCGCTGAGCGAGGCCCAGCGCCTGGGCTACGCCGAAGCGGACCCCGGACTGGATGTGGACGGGGGAGATGCAGCCCACAAAATCACGCTGATGGCCTCCATCGCTTTCGGCATCCCGGTGGACTTCGCTCACTGCCATGTCGAGGGTATTCGTGCTCTGGAGCGGGATGATGTGGTATATGCAGCAGAACTCGGTTATCGCATCAAGCTGCTGGGTATCTCCCGGCGCCGCGCCGATGGTGTGGAACTGCGCGTGCATCCGACCCTGATTCCCGAAAGTCATTTGCTGGCCAATGTCGAAGGACCCTTCAACGCCATTCTCGTAGAAAGCGATGCGGCCGGACAGACCCTGTATTACGGGCGCGGTGCGGGCGGTGATCCTACGGCCAGTGCGGTGGTGGCTGATCTGGTGGATGTGGCCCGGACGATGACGGCCGACCCCAGCAACCGCGTGCCGCATCTGGCCTTTCAGCCGGATGCCTTGAGTGCCTTGCCGCTGCTGCCCATGGCCGCAGTGGAGAGCGCTTACTATTTGCGCATTCATGCCCATAATCGTGCTGGCGTTTTGGCCCAGGTGGCGACCATGCTGGCGGAACACCAGATTTCCATTGAGGCTTTGCTGCAAAAAGAATCGCCGGAAGCCGATACGGTTCCCATCGTTCTGTTGCTGCACCGTTGCCGTGAAGGCGATCTGGAGCAGGCTATCCGCCGGATTGAAGCCCTTCCGGTAGTGGCTCGTCCCGTTTTACGGCTGCGTGTCGAAAGTCTGGCCGAACAGTGAATCCGCTTTCCGAATCCATTTTTTATTGCTTCAGGAATTAGTCATGACGCGTTACACCGGTATTATTGATCGTTACCGTGATTTTTTGCCTCTGGCCCCGGATACCCAGGCAGTCAGCCTCGGTGAGGGGAATACACCGCTCATCGAATGTCTGAATCTTCCGCGCCAATTGGGGGTGGATATCCGCCTGTTTCTCAAATTCGAAGGGCTGAATCCCACTGGTTCTTTCAAGGACCGGGGCATGACCATGGCGGTGACCAAGGCCAAGGAAGATGGCAGTGAGATGGTCATCTGCGCTTCTACGGGAAACACTTCTGCGGCTGCAGCGGCCTATGCGGCGCGGGCCGGAATGCAGGCTTTTGTGGTGATCCCGGAAGGGAAAATTGCTTTGGGCAAGTTATCTCAGGCCATGATGCACGGCGCGTTGGTCTTGCAAATTCGCGGCAATTTTGACGAAGGCATGCAGATTGTGCAGGAGGTGGCTGCCAATGCGCCCATTACCCTGGTCAATTCCGTGAACCCCTACCGCCTGCAGGGACAGAAAACCGCTGCCTTTGAAATTATCGAGGCCTTGGGCGAGGCTCCGGATTATCATGCCCTGCCGGTGGGTAATGCGGGTAATATCACCGCGTACTGGATGGGTTATTGCGAAGCCACCGATGGCCGTGCTGATGCCTCCCAGGTGTTGACCACGGCCTGCAAATTCTGCAACGGGCTGTGTCGCTATGGTCATGGCAAACCCGGAAAACGTCCGAAGATGCTCGGTTTTCAGGCAGAGGGCAGCGCGCCGTTCATGGCCGGTGAGTTTGTGAAAAATCCGGAAACCATTGCGACGGCCATTCGTATCGGGCATCCCATGTCCTGGGATCAGGCGCATCGGGTGCAGGAAGAAAGTGGCGGCTGGTTTGGCAGCCACAGCGATGCGCAAATCCTCGAAGCCCAGCGCTGGTTGGCCAAATTTGAAGGCGTGTTTTGTGAGCCTGCCTCCGCCACTTCGGTGGCGGGCGTCGTTGCCGCTGCCCGCGCCGGAAAAATCGAGGCGGGGGCTACGGTGGTTTGCACCCTCACCGGCCATGGTCTCAAGGATCCCGACACGGCCATTTCCCAGGGCGGCGAGGTGGTAACCGTCAATGCCACTCTGGATGCGGTACAGCGCGCCATACTGGATCGCTGATGGCCGATGTCTGCCTCTGGCTGTCGGGTTTGCACGGCATGCCGGAGGAGGACCTGGGCGCAGTATTACCGCGCTACTGGGGGCGTGGGCAGCGCGAACAATTGGTGGCGGAATCTTCTCTGGAAGTGGCCGGTCATTTGCTGGGCTTTGCTGGCGCACTCCCGGCGGCGGCGCTCCTGGCAGAAGCCGAAGGCATAAATACCGCCGGACATTGGGTCATTGCTCTGGAGCCAGTGGCTTTTCGCGGTCAGGCAGGGCGGGCGGTGTTGCAGCCGTTGCCGGGTCTGGAAGAAAGTGATGCGGTGGCGTTGTTTGACGCTGCGGTCGAATTTTTGGCAGGAACACCCTGGATTTTACAGCGTGGAGCGCGGCGCTGGTATGTGCTGAGCAGTACAAGTCCCGATCTGCACTGTCCTGATCCGGAACAGGTCTGGGGCCGTGAGCCTCTGGCTTTGCAGGTCACCGGGGCGGATGCCCGGCGCTGGAATGCCTTTCTCAATGAATTGCAGATGTTTCTGGCGGCCCATCCCGTCAATCAGGATGTCCATGCAGTGGGAATGGAATCCTGGTGTTTGTTCTGGGCCTGGGGGGAGGGCTGCCTGCCGGAACAGCGTCCGCTGACCAAGTGGCAAAGTCTGGCGGCGGAGGCCGATTATCTGCAGGCCGCTGCTGCCTGGCTTGGGTTAGCGCTCGCTTATCCCAAAGCACTGCAGGCAGCCGATAATCTTCCGGATAACCTGCTCTGGGTCTGGTCCGGAGCCTGGTTGTATCCCGATGCCGCAAGATCATTCGCGGCGCTGCATCCTGCCCTGCAAAACTTCTGGCGCAGGGGTGGGACTCTGCAATGTTTGACCGGCGTGCTCGCCCATGGTGGGGTAGAGCGCCTGACCCTGCGCAGTGCTGACCGCTGGCGCTTCTGGCGCAGGCCAGCCCGACCTGGTCATGCGCTTCCGGGAGTCTGGTGAATGACAGCGAAAATACCCGAGGCGGCCGTGGTTAAAGGAGCGCGATAACTTGCACGGATTCAATCAGAACAAGAGTGGCGCGTGATGCCAGAACCCATAAAGATTATCGACAGGTCATTGTCACAAGATGTTTTTAGTGCGGCAGTAGCGGCTGGTTATACGCCACTCCAATCGCGCATCATTGCGGGTCGATTGGGTGATGAGGATGCGGGAAGGGTGGGATTGCTTGTGCGCCCGCCGCTGAGTGCGCTCGATCCACCAGACCGTTTACCCGACATCGACGCCGCCGCCGAGGCTGTAGCAAGGGCTGTGAAACAAGGGTTGCCGTTGATTCTGCTGTCGGACTTCGACTGTGACGGAGCGTCGGGGCACGCGGTACTGAAGTTTGCGTTGCGTGACTACTTCGGTGTGCCCGAACACCGGATACACAGCTATATCGGCCATCGCTTGCGGGAAGGTTATGGTGTATCGGAAAGCGTCACCCAGCGGATTCTGGACTCGGCACCGCGTCCTGCACTTGTCATTACTGCGGACCAGGGCAGTTCGGATCATGACCGCATCGAAAAGCTCCGCGATCATGGTCTGACAACAATAGTGACGGACCACCATGGAGTTCCAGAGCAGGGGCCGCCGCACGCCGCCATCGCCTGTGTCAATCCCGTCCGCGCGGATTCAGGCTTCGCCGATCCCTACATCGCGGGCGTGCATGTGGCCTGGCTACTCTGCTGCGCGGTACGACAAAGGCTCATCGACTGGGGGCACCTTCCGGCCAATGCGCCCCGTCTGGGTGGCCTTCTTGACCTGGTTGCCCTGGGAACCATGGCGGATTGTGTGGATCTGGCCCGCTCGGCGAATAATCGTGCGGTGCTGACACGCGGCCTCGCATTGATGAACGCACCGGAGGCGCGACCTGTGTGGCGTGCCCTGTACAAGGTCTCTCGTTGCAGCGGCCCGATTACAGCCGCGACATTGAGTTTTACCTTCGGGCCGATCATCAATGCCCGGGGCAGGCTGGATTGCGCACTGGGGGCCGTCGACCTGTTGATGTGCGACGACGAGGCGGAAGCCATACGCCTGGCGCGTGTTTTGGTGGAGCACAATAGCGAGCGCAAGCGGGTCCAATCCAAGATGCTGCGCCGTATCCTGCCATTGGCGGAAGAGCAGGTGGTGGACGGGGCTATGGCCATTACCGTGTTCGATCCGGAAGGGCATCCGGGTGTACATGGGGTCTGCGCCGCCCGCCTGGTGGAAGCCTACGGACGGCCTGCTGCCTATTTCTCGCCCAAGCAGGAGAGCGATCATATCACCGCTTCACTGCGTACTGTGCCCGGATTTCATATACGCAACGCCCTTGCAGAGATTGCAGAATCCTATCCGGACGACTTCGTCGCCTGGGGCGGTCATGCCGGTGCGGGCGGCGTCACCTTGAAACGGGAGGGATTTGATCGTTTCGCGACAGCCTTCAATGCAGCCGCAACCCGCGCCCTGGCAGCGTGGACCCCGGGCCCCCGGATACTCAGTGATGGGGAGCTCGAACAGCTCCCAAGTTTGGAATTGCTCAAAGAACTCGCGCTGTTGGAGCCTTTCGGCCGGCAATGGGAGGCACCCGTCTTCCGTGCGGAAGGCCAGATTCTCAGTGTGCGTCCCGTCGGGGACGGCACCCACCTCAAATTGTTGCTGGGCATCGGGCCAAATCGATTCGATGCCATCTGGTTTGGGGCGGTTCGTGATGGAGTGTGTCCGGTGGAAACGGGGCAGCTTGTCCGAGTGACTTTCGAGCTGGAGGCCAATACCTTCAGAGACGAGACGTCCTTGCAATTGCGCGTCCGCCATGCGGTGGTTATTGCAGGGAAACCGGTGATGGTTCAGCGAGTCGCTACACGAATGCAGTAGAAATTGAGACAGCCATATCAGAACTCGCCTGTCAGCCTTTTGATGCCGTGGAGTTCCCTTTTGCGTTCTCGGCTGCTTTCGGCAATCAGGACATGGCTCTTCGGCATTCTTCGCGAATCTCCACTGCGAGAGCTTGATCTGGAAGTCAAACGAGATCGTCACGATGTGGGGCGCGACGTCAGCCTGTGAGATACCTTCTGGAT
>DYJM01000178.1 GCA_020723125.1 Acidithiobacillus ferrivorans | reverse complement strand
CGCGCCAGTTCATCCGGGACAAACTTAGCCACATAGCCATCCGCACCGACGCTGTTCGCGTGGGACTCATTGGCTGAGCCGGAAAGCGAAGAATGGATAACCACCGGGACATCCTTGAGCACATCGTGTTCTTTCATGCGCCGGGTGAGGGTGAAGCCGTCCATTTCCGGCATTTCCAGATCAGTCAGCACCAGGGCCACCTTGTTGCGGATAGGTATGCCAGCGGCCTTGGCTTCCTTGGCCATGATCTGCAGGCGCTCCCAGGCTTCCTTGCCGGTTTTGGTCCCTACAAAGGGGAGACCCAGATGGGTCAGGGCCTTTTCAATCTGGCTGCGGGCCACGCCGGAATCATCCGCATAGAGGATGACGGCACCTTGTGGAATCTGGACTTCGTGGGCTTGGGTGACCTCATCACCGCCCTTGAAGCGGGCGGGCAGCGCCAAACGCAAAATCTGTTCAACATCCAGAACCAGAGCCAGGCGGCTTTTTTCGTCATCCTCATCCAGTCGTGCGAGACTCGTGACCATACTGCCGGCAGCAGAGGCTTCCGCAGAAATCACCCGACTCCATTCCAACCTTCGGATTTCTTCCACATCTTCCACCGCGAATCCCTGGATGGAACGCTCATATTCCGTGACCAGCAGAATATTGAGACCATCCGGTTCGCAACCCACGACAGCGGGTAAATTGACGACGGGAATGATCTGCCCGCGAATATTGGCGACACCCATCACATATTCGGGAGCGCCCGGCATGGGCGTGATGGTGGGCATAACCAGCGCCTCTCGTACCTTGAACACGTTAATACCATAGATCTCCCGGGTCCCCGCTTGGGCGTTCTTCCCCAACTGAAACAACAACAACTCAAAACGGTTGGTTCCGGCAAGCTGGGAACGTTCATCGACTTCCTGCAGCATATTGCTCATGATGTGCTCCCTCAGCGACTCGGTTCCTGGATGGCGGCACCCAAGGCATCCAGTTTATCCATGATTTCCTGCTCCTGATGCGCGAGCTCACTTTCCAGTCGGGCAGCCTCCTCCTGGTTGCCAGCGCGCAGGGCTGCATAGAGGGCTTTAGCTACCTGGTGCACCTGCGAATGAGTCCCTTCCAAGGCGCTAAAGGCGGGTAATTTCCCGTATAATTGCCGGCCAACATCATCGTACCAACGGCCAAAAGCGCAGTGATGATGATCGGGAATCTCCTGGGCCGCTTTTGAGGCAGCATCCCGATCCTGCGCTGTATTCATGATGTCCCGTACAAAAAGCTGGTGACTGATCTTGGCAGCATCAATCGTTAGGCCCGCTGCGCGCCCGCTGATGGAATCAATCCGTCCGCCTAAAGAAACGGTCACCGATTCGGCTCCGCGTGCCTTTTGCTCAGCGGTTTGGCTGGCGTCCTCGATAGCTTTCGCCGAGCCCTCGATGGAGGCGATGTTACTTTGCGCTTCCTCAGTGGCCGCCTGTACGCGCTTGGAAAGGTTGCGCACCTCGTCGGCAACTACCGCGAAGCCTCGACCATGCTCGCCCGCCCGGGCAGCTTCTATGGCCGCATTCAAGGCCAGCAGATTGGTTTGATAAGCGATTTCCCGGATAGACTGGGCAATGCGGCTGATGGTCCCTACTTCCGTGATGAGACCCTGGGAAGCCTTGCGGTTCTCGGCGATAGATTGACTCAGATCATTGAGCGTATGGCCGACCTCCTGCATGGCAGCCAGGCTCTCCTTGGTGGTCTCTGTCAGGGCTGCGGCGTTTTGGTTGACCGTTTCGTTCATGTGACCGACGATCTGTTCAGTCAGTGTGGCATCACTGATGTCCCGCCAGGAGGCATGAAAGGCCAGAATCTGATCGGCTCCGTCGCGCACGGGCGTAAAGCTCATATCAAAGGTCACCTTGCCCAAGGTCAATTGCGTGCGATCTTCCTGTTTCTCGCCCGCCGCCATGGCGCGAAAAATCGCCCGAATGCGCTCCGGGTCCTTGTGAAACTGGTGAATGGAGTGACCCAGAGCGGTACGCACATCCGCTCCCCGGAACAGGGGGTTGAGTCGCTGATGATAGAAATTCAGCAATTGCAGGGCCGCGCGATTCATATAGAAAATCACGTTTTCCATTTTGGCGTCCGCTTCACAGAGCATTTCCAGGCTGGACAGGGGTTCCAGTAGCGCTTTGGCATAATCCAGCAAGTCTTCTCGGGTCATAGTCATGGGTTTCATCCTCGTTAAGTGTCTATCAATAGCTGTTGTCAACCCGCAATTGCGGTACCGACCTTCAGGTTATCAAACCAGTTCAGGAAACGCTGGACATGCTCGCCTTCGTAAATGGCCCCGTGCTGGGGACAAAAATAGTCGATGTCCAACTGACTCACCCGCTGGCACCAATCACGTTTGGCTT
>DYJM01000049.1 GCA_020723125.1 Acidithiobacillus ferrivorans | reverse complement strand
GCATCCAGGAGTTGGCTACCAGAATCCACATGGCCGACAGACTGGAAGAAAGGCCGACATTGAAAGTAGCAAAAAGATGCATTCCTTTACTGACCTTACCCCATCCGAAGACCATCAAGCCGATAAAGCCCGCTTCATACATGAAGGCAGTGATAGTTTCGAAGCCAAGGATGTTGCCGAAGAAAGGACCAACGGCCTGAGAGAAAGGCCCGTAGAGAATCCCGAAAGCCATTTCCATGGTGACGCCCGTAGCCACACCGGCGCCAAAATTGATGATGAAGATTTTTTCGACAAAGCGATTGATTTTATACCAACGCTCATCACCGGTGCGAAGCCAGGCGACTTCCATGATGAAGAGCAGCCAGGACATGCCGATCGTCATAGGCGTCCAGAGAATATGCATGGAAGTAATCCAGGCAAAGTCCAGACGACTGAGCAAGATCGGGAGAGAGTTTTCGATGATCATCACTTCCACCCCATAAATTTTGTGAATAAGATAAGATTTGTAGCGCCTATACTCTTGCAAAGCTTATGCCAATATTACTACTTACTGTAATGCTTTGATTTCTGTTCGGCTGGTCGGATGTTTGCAGCATTTGCGGTTGATATGCACCGCCACAAAGTGGTTTAAAACCACCAGTGGTGAAAATTAAATCAAACAAAAAAGTGTTATTATTTTATTGTATTATCTATTTGGTTTATCAGGAGGGTCTGATAAATGGCTTTCCACAGAATCAAGCTGCGCATGTGTTATATTCTGTGTTTTGAATGGTCCGGAAACAGGTGCGTTGGCATGATGAATGTCACTGAGGAAAAGCAGCATCGGGATTTTGCTACAGGGGTGTTGAGCGCGCTGTTAGCCACAGACCCAACCGAAAAAGTGACACAGGTTCGGGCGCTGCGCTGTACGGGTGCAGTCCGGGTGGTACTGTTGCCTTGTCCCGGTATCCCGGGGCGACCTGCCCGTCCTGAGTTGGTCGTGCCCAAAAAACTACCCAGACGCCGGGCGCTGAGCACCCAGGCAGGTCGTTTTGCCCTGCTCCATGCTTTGGCCCACATTGAATTCAATGCCATTAACCTGGCTTTGGATGCGCTGTGCCGTTTTGTCGATCTGCCCGTGGCCTATTACCAGGACTGGCTGCAGGTTGCCCAGGAAGAGGCGGAACATTTTGTTCTGCTGCGCGGACTGCTCCAGGCTATGGGCGGTGATTACGGTGATCTACCTGCCCACGATGGTCTCTGGGAGATGGCTATGGATACAGCGACGGATCCTCTGGAGCGTATGGCGCTGGTACCGCGTGTGCTTGAAGCGCGAGGTCTGGATGTGACCCCGGCTATCCGCGAGCGCTTGCGGGAGGTCGGGGATAGCGCCGCCGCCGCCGTGCTGGAACGCATTGAAACGGATGAGCGTGGTCATGTGGCCATTGGCAGTCGCTGGTTTCGTTATTTGTGCGAAGAACGTGGATTGGATGCAGAACAGACTTTTCGCCAATTGCTGCAGGAACGCTACCGGGGCCGGATTCAGGGTCCGTTAGCCCTGGAAGCGCGCCGCGCCGGAGGTTTTTCCGAACAGGAGTTGCTGTGGTTACAAGAATGCGTCGCCCAAAATCAGCACCCGGCGATGGGTTCTGCGGCGGAGGAGAAAGCGGCGCATGTCTGAATCGGCCGCCACCCGTATTCTGGGTATTGAAAGCTCCTGTGATGAGACCGGCCTGGCTGTGTATGACACCCGCCAGGGGTTACTGGGTGAAGTCCTGTTCAGTCAGATTGATCTGCATGCGCCTTACGGCGGGGTGGTTCCAGAGCTGGCCTCCCGGGATCATGTGCGCCGGCTACCGCTGCTGCTGGAACAACTCATGCGGCAAACCGGGGGGCAACGCCCCGATGCCGTAGCCGTCACGGCGGGGCCGGGACTGATTGGCGCCTTGCTGGTGGGCGTGAATTTTGCCCGGGCGTTGGCCTTTGCCTGGGATATTCCGGTTATTCCCGTTCATCATCTGGAAGGACACCTGCTTGCCCCCCTGCTCAATGGTGTGGCGCCCTTTCCGGCGGTGGCTTTATTGGTTTCCGGTGGGCATACCATGCTCATTGAAGTGCGGGGGCTGGGTGATTATGTGTTGCTGGGTGAAACCCTGGATGACGCAGCCGGTGAAGCTTTCGATAAAGCCGCTAAAATGCTGGGACTAGGTTATCCAGGAGGGCCAGCTCTGGCGGCGCTGGCGGAAGGTGGTGATCCCGAGGCCTTTCGTTTGCCAAGACCTCTTTTGGATCGCCCCGGCATGGACTTCAGTTTCAGCGGCATGAAAACAGCCTTTCGTCTGGCCTCCATGAAAGTCCCTGAAGAGGATATGACCCAGAGAAAAAATCTGGCTGCCAGTTTTCAGCAGGCAGTGGTCGACACCCTGTTTCGGAAATGCCAGCGCGCCTTGCAACACACCGGTCTGAAGCGCTTGATTGTGGCGGGCGGAGTGGGAGCCAATCGTGCCTTGCGCAGTGCTTTGCAAACCCTGGCTGCAGAGGGCGTAGAATTATGTATCGCCGATTTGGCCCATTGTACGGATAATGCCGCAATGATTGCCCTGGCTGGCGCCTTGCATCCCGAAATGGCCCAGTCTGCCAGTGCCGATTTCCCGGTAAGGGCGCGTTGGTCGCTGGTCAAGGAGGAAGCATGACGGGTGAATCTTTTTCTCTGGATACGGTGGTTGAAGAACGGGCCGCCGTCGATCCGGATTTTCAGCAAGGTCTGGATTGGCAGCAGACCGGTCATCCCGAAGAAGCAGCAGAAGCCTTCAGGCGATCACTGGATGCGGATCCTGACAGCGCATTGATCTGGACGTTTTATGCCTGGGCACTGGCGGCATCGGGTGACAGTCATGGTGCAATTGCCGCCTGCCGACGGGCCATCGCCTGTGACGCCGAGTGGGGGCAGGCCTGGAATGATCTGGGCGAATACCTCATGGATACCGGACGGGAAAATGAAGCCCTTTTTGTGATTCGGCGGGCGCTGAAATCCCGGCATTTTGATGCGCCGCATCTGGCGCAAATGAATCTGGCGCGCTATTACCTGCATCAGGGCAGCATGCGCCGTGCCCTGGCCGCAGCCCAGGAAGCGCAGCATTTGGCGCCCGGATTTCGTCCTGCCGAAAAGCTGGCGCAATGGATAGACGAACGCATGCAGGAATGGAATATCCGCGATTAGGATTTTTTGAAGGGTGTTTCGCGGCCATCGAGCAGGCGTTGGATATTGCTGCGATGCCGCCAGAGGATCAGGATGACCAGCACGATAATCAGGGCATGCAGGCTGCTGCTGGCAGATAAGGCAAAAACAAGGGGTATCGAGCTGGTGGCGGCCAGCAGCGCGGCGAGGGAGGACACCCGCATGACGGCAAAAACCACTATCCAGACACCCAACACCGATAATCCCAGTAACGGCATCAGCGCCAGCAGGATGCCCATGGCCGTAGCCACTCCCTTACCCCCCCGAAATCCAAAATAAACGGGATACAAATGGCCGAGAAAAGTCGCCAGTGCGACGGCGGCCAGGATCCAGCCTTCCGCACCCAGCCATCGGGCGACCACAATGGGAATGACGCCTTTGATCAGATCGCCGCAAAGCGTCAGGGCTGCGGCCTTTTTGCCGCCAATGCGCAGAACGTTGGTTGCCCCCGGATTCCCGGATCCGGATTGCCGGGGATCACCCAGGCCCATGGCACGACCTACCAGAATGGCGGTCGCAATGGAACCGATCAGGTAGGCACCCACTATGAAAACAATATCAATAATGACAGACATGCAGTGCGTTGGCCCGGAAAAGCGCTATTATAGGCCCAGACGCGACGCCTTGTCGCACTTTTCGGGATGCCTATGGATATTCTTTTTGTGCGGGAGCTGAAAGTAGATACCCGCATCGGTATTTATGACTGGGAACGGCAGGTCAAGCAGACCGTTTTGATTGATCTGGAAATTGCCGCCGATACCCATGCTGCCGCCCAGTCTGACAAGGTGGAGCAAACCATCAATTATCAGACGGTCTGTCAACGCCTGGTCAGTCACATCAGTGCTTCTGAAGTGGAGCTGGTGGAAACCCTGGCCGAGCAGATTGCCGATATTATCCGGGGTGAATTTGCTGCGCGTTGGGTGCAGGTGACGGTGCACAAACCGGCAGCGGTGCGGGGCACCCGTGATGTAGGGGTACGCATCGAAAGGGGCGCAGCAAGATAGTCATGAGGCCGCACCCAGATTCCCTTGAAAACAGCGGGTGGCCGGGAAGCTTTTGCTCCAACGTCCCTTGCCTGTTGTTCAAAGGCTCATCCTGCTGTCAGGAGAGAACTCGCCCTACGGGCTCAAACAGCTCTCCTGACGGGCGCAGGATTTCGCCAAGAACAACAATGGCGCGGGACAAAGTCGCTGCAAAGCTTCCCGGCCACCCGCTGTTTTTAAGGATTAAGCCAGATTAAAACAGTCTGCGTAGAGGTCATGGTCGTCCGCTCTGGTGATCTGCACGGCCAGGCGGTCACCGACCCTGAGGCCGCCGGCGTTACTCAGGTGGACCACACCGTCTATTTCCGGCGCATCGCTGACCGAGCGGGCTATGGCCCGGCCCCCGCGTTCCAGGGCATCTACCAGCACCTCACGACGCTGGCCCACATGGCGCTGGAGCCGCGCACGGCTGATGCTTTCCTGCACCCGCATGAATTCGCCGCGACGTTCTTCCCTGACTGCTTCCGGAACGGCACCGGGCAAGGCATTGGCGGGTGCGCCTTCGACCGGAGAGTAGGCAAAACAGCCCACCCGGTCCAGTTCGGCAACGCGCAGAAAATCCAGCAGTTCTGAAAATTCGGCTTCAGTTTCACCGGGAAAGCCGACAATAAAAGTGCTGCGGATGGTCAAATCGGGCACCTGTTGCCGCCAATGGGCAATGCGCTCCAGGGTTTTTTCGGCAGCAGCAGGACGGCGCATGGCCTTGAGAATCCGGGGGCTACCATGCTGCAGGGGCGCATCCAGATAAGGCAGGATTTTCCCCTCTGCCATGAGCGGCAGCAGTTCATCAATATGGGGGTAGGGGTACACATAGTGCAAACGCACCCAGACACCCAACTCTCCCAGCGCCGCACAAAGATCGGTGATCCGGGTTTTGATGGGGCGCCCATCGTGAAAGGCCGTGCGATATTTGCGATCGACGCCGTAAGCTCCGGTGTCCTGGGAAATCACCAGCAATTCCCGGACGCCTCCAGCAACCAGGGCTTCGGCTTCCCGCAAAATATCACCGGGTTCGCGACTGAGCAGTTTGCCACGCATGCTGGGAATAATGCAGAAGCTGCAGGTCTGGTTGCAGCCTTCGGAAATTTTCAGGTAAGCGTAGTGCGCCGGAGTCAGGCGCAGACCCTGGGGGGGAACCAGATCGGTATAGGGGTCATGGAGGGGCGGCAGCGCGCTGTGTATGGCCTCCAGTACCGCGCCAGACTGCTGGGGACCCGTAACAGCCAGCACCCTGGGGTGCACATTGCGGATAAAGTCCCCGTTATCCTTGGCCCCCAGGCAACCGGTGACGACCACCTTGCCATTTTCATCGAGGGCTTCGCCAATGGCTTCCAGCGATTCTGTCACCGCTGCGTCAATGAAACCGCAGGTGTTGACTACCACCACATCGGCGTCGGCGTAATCACCTACCAGCAGGTAGCCCTCAGCCCGCAACTGGGTAAGGATACGCTCGCTGTCCACGGTGGCTTTGGGACAGCCCAGGCTGACGAAGCCGACTTTCGGGGTTTTGCTGGGAGGATTGTTCAAAAGGTATTACTCACGCTGACCACTCCGGGGACGGCGCCGACAATGCGTTCCACCACCTGTTTGAGATCGATGACCGCGTTGGGACAGCCGGCGCAGGCGCCCTTCATGCGCACCCGGACGTCGCGCTGGATAATTTCCACCAGTTCAATATCGCCGCCGTCGCGCATGAGAATGCGGCGCACGGTGTGCACGGCTTCGGCGACCGCTTCGGGGTCGGGCAGGGGATCATCCGGACCATAACGCTTCTGACGGTCCAGTCCACGGGCGGCCATGGCCTGGGCATGGGCAATTTTGGCTGCGGCCAGTGGGTCCTGCTCTTCCAGAGCATCCAGTTCTTCTTCGCTGTAAAAGCGGATGGGGGCTTTGCTGTTCATGGAATCAATATAACATGCGTCCGCCATCGACGACGAGGTTATGGCCGGTGGTGTATTGGGCGTCAAAAAGCAGATAAGCCACCGCCGAGGCAATATCCTGAGGATTTCCGACCCGCTTCAGGGCGTTGCGCTCCAGCAGTGCCTGTTTATCTCCATCCGGAGGGTCCTGGTTTTCTGCCCAGAGCACTACGCCGGGAGAAACGCTGTTGACGCGAATATCCGGACCCAGTTCTTTGGCCAGGGAGCGGGTCAGCGCCAGCAGTCCCGCCTTGGTGACGCTGTAAGGCAAATAAGAGTGCAGGGGAATCTCGCCATGAATATCACCGATGTTGACTACGGCTCCGTGACTGCGGCGTAAATGGGGGGCTGCCGCCTGGGTCAGGAACAGGGGCGCACGCAAATGAATGGCCTCCATTCGCTGCCAGTCCTCAGGCGTGATCTGCGAAAAGGGGTTGGACTGATAAATGGAGGCGTTATTGACGAGACCATCCAAGCGGCCGAAATGCGCCAGGCTGGCGGCAATCAGTTGGGCGGGGAAATCCACGGCGGCCAGATCCCCGGCAATCAGCAGACATTCTGTACGGTATTGATGGCGCAGTTCGGCGGCCAGGGCTTCGGCATCACTGCGGGATCGCCTATAATGCAGGACCAACTGGCAGCCTTCGGCGGCCAGATGTCGGGCGATGGCGGCCCCCACCCTGCGGGCGGCGCCAGTGATCAGAACAACTTTTTCGGTAGCTTTCAAGAGGATTCCATGCGCCCAGAGCGTCCCGATTTTTTAACCCATTCCCAGGGAGGGCGCAAGGCCAGCCTGCCGGTCCCGGATGCGGCCGCGCAAGCCCATTCGGCGCTTTTGCTGGAGCGGATTCGTGCCGAAATCCAGGCGGCAGGGGGCGTCATTTCCTTTCGCCGCTATATGGAGATGGCTTTATATACTCCGGGTTTGGGATATTACATGGCGGGGCAAAACCGTCTGGGTGCCGACGGCGATTTTGTGACCGCTCCGGAGATGGGTTCGGTACTGGGCAGGGTGTTGGCACGGGTGCTGGCCCCGTTGCTACAAACGGATGCGCGCCGTGACGGCATACTTGAATTTGGCGCAGGGCGTGGCTTTCTGGCGCAACAAATTCAGCAATGCCTGCCGATGATTCCTTACACGGTGCTGGAACTCAGCCCCGATCTGCAGGCCCAGCAACGGGCAATGCTTCCCTCAGTCAAGCATGTGCAGCAGCTACCCGCGCACTGGCGCGGCGTCATGCTGGCCAACGAGGTGCTGGATGCCATGCCGGTAGTGGTCGTCGAAACAGATGATCAGGGCGTGTTGCGGGAGCGTGCGGTGCGCTGGAATGGAGAAGGGCTGGAATGGGCCTGGATGCCGGAACCTTACGCCGCCGAGGATCTCGACCCCGGTCTGCTGCCGCTGCTGGCGCAGTGGCCTGAACATTACCGTACTGAATTACACCCTCTGGCCATCGCCTGGTTACGGGAAGTGGCGGACTCCCTGGAGTCCGGGGCGTTGATACTGATTGATTACGGCCATGAGGCGGGCGAGTATTATCATCCTCAACGTCAGACGGGCAGTTTGCGCGCCTATTATCGCCAGCACTGGCTGGATGACCCGTTTTATTGGCCGGGATTATGTGATCTGACCGCTCATGTGAATTTCAGCGCACTGCTGCATGTTGCGCCAGCGCTTGGTCTGGAAGTGGATTTTTACGGCAATCTCGCCCGTTTTCTGGTGGAACATGGTCTCGCTGACGTTTATGCAGAGATGGCCGCCGGGCAGGAGGTCGCAGCCCTTTTTGCATTGAATAATGAAATCAAACGCCTGACCCTGCCTCAGGAAATGGGTGAAAGCTTCAAGGTGTTGATTCTGAAAAAGAGAGAAAAAATATGACGATAAGCATTTACGGTATTCGCAATTGCGATACGATGAAAAAAGCTTTTGCCTGGTTGAACGCGCAAGGCTTGGCTTACGATTTCCATGATTACAAAAAAGCCGGAGTGGCCCTGACAGACCTGCAGCATTGGGCGACGCTGTGGGGCTGGGAAGCGCTGATGAATCGCCGGGGAACCACCTGGCGACGTTTGCCTGAAGCAGCGCGTGACTGCCAGGATGCAGACGCGGCTTTTGCCTTGATGATGGCGCATCCCAGCCTGATCCGTCGCCCCATTCTCATCAGTGGTGACCAGGGCGTGCTGGGCTTTGATCCGGAACGCTGGCTTCAGATCACCCGAGAATAACGCACCGACTTTTGCGGCAGGTAAGCATCAAAAACCATGCAGACATGACGGATCAGGAGGCGGCCTTGGGGCGTTACCTGCAGCTTTTCTGCATCCATCTGAATCAGTCCGTCCTCTTCCAGTTGCTTCAGGGCGGGCAGGCAATCGTTAAAATGGGTTCTGAAATGGATGCCGTATTGCTGCTGTAGTGCCGCAAAATCCAGGCGAAAATCGCAGGTCAGCCGGTTGATGATATGCCGGCGCAGCAGGTCTTCTTCATTCAGGCGTATGCCCTTTTCCACGGGAAGATGACCATGATCCAGTCGCTCTCCCCAGGCATCCAGCTCCTTGATATTCTGGCTGTAATTGGGGCCGACCATGGCAATGGCACTCATGCCGAAGGCGAGCAGGTCACTTCCCGCATGGGTGGAATAACCCTGGAAATTGCGATAGAGGCTTCCTTCTTTTTGGGCCAGGGTCAGTTCGTCATCGGGTAAGGCGAAATGATCCATGCCAATGTATACATATCCGGCTTGCTGCAGTGTTGAGATACTTTCCGCGAGAATGCGCAGCTTGTTTTCGGGAGAGGGAATATCCGTTTCCAGGATGCGCCGCTGCGGCGGAAAGCGATCGGGGAGATGGGCGTAGTTGAATACCGATAACCGATTGGGGCGAAGGGTAATCACTGCTTCCAGGGTGCGGGCAAAGCTTTCCGGAGTTTGTAATGGCAAGCCATAAATCAAATCCAGACTGATGGAGCGAAAACCCAGGAATCTTGCCTCAGCCATCACTTCAGCCAACAGTTCCAGACTTTGTTCCCGATGTACGGCTTTTTGCACGGCAATATCCAGATCCTGCACGCCAATACTGATGCGATTGAATCCGAATTCCCGAAGGCGCTTGAGGGTGCCCGGTTCCAGGGCGCGGGGGTCAATTTCAATACCATATTCTCCCTGATCATCGGGGAGGAGCTGAAAATGTCGATGAATACTGTTCAGCAGAGTGCTCAGGTCATTCTGACGCAAAAAGGTGGGGGTGCCACCGCCAAAATGCAGTTGCTCTACCGGACGGCTGGCATCCAGATAATTGAGATACAAAGCCATTTCTTTTTCCAGCCGCGCGACATAAGGGCCGCCCCATTCGTGATGACGGGTGACTACCTTGGTGCAGGCGCAATAAAAACAGAGGTGTTCACAAAAGGGAATGTGAAAATACAGGGACAGTGGCCGGGCTTGATGGTTGGATGCCTGCAGTGCCCTGATCAGATCGGTCTCGTCAAAATCGGTATGAAAGTGCGGCGCTGTCGGATAAGAGGTATAGCGCGGCCCCGCCTGATCGTAACGCCGGATGAGATCGGAATCGACAATCACGCTTTGTTCGGAATCAATGTGCACGGGGATGCCCTCTGTCAGACAGGGAATTGGCTCAGATCATACGCCCAGAATATCTTTTACTCCAAGCAGATTTGCCGCCACACTGGCCCGGATTTCTTCCAGAAAGGCGCGTATGTGCTCTTGTTCCGACTGCTCAGCCGTGGTGGCTGCCTGCAAAGTCTGCCAAAGACCTTGGGGACCCAATGGCAGGGCGCGCACATAACCCTTTTCACCGTAGCTCCCCACCGCCCAGGAAGGGAGGGCGGCAATACCCTGACCGGAGGCGACCAGTTGCAGGATGATGACCGTCAGTTCGGCATGCCGCCGGCGCCAGGGCTGGATGCCAGCGGGTTGCAGAAACTCCCGGAATAAATCCAGACGTCGATCTTCCACCGGATAGCTGATGAGGGTTTCTTCCAGAAAGTCGGCGGGCTCCAGATAGGGCTTGTTGGCCAGTGGGTGGCGAGGATTGACCAGAGCGACCACTTCGTAGGCAAACAGGGGGTGCAGGATGATGTCCGCAGCCATGGCATCAGGGGCGGTCAGTACGGTCAGGTCAGCCTGGTGACTTTGCAGAAGGGGCAGAGGGTCCTGTTGAAAACCGGACACCAGGTCCATCTCGACGTCCGGCCAGTTTTCCCGGAAACGATCCATGGCCGGGGTCAGCCAGTCAAAGCAGGTATGACATTCCACGGCAATACGCAGACGTCCACTGTTGCCCAGTGCCCGACGTTTGAGTTCTTCCTGCAACTGTCGCACGCGGGGCAGGACTTCCCGCGCTGCCGCCAGCAATTCTTCGCCGGCAGGGCTGAGGCGCAATTGACTGCCCCGTTCGCGGTCCAGAATATTGACACCAAATTCCGCTTCCAGCCCCCGGAGCTGATGGGACAGGGCGGACTGGGTCAGATGCAGGCGTTGGGCTGCGGCAGCCAGACTGCCAAACTGGGCGACAGCTTCGATGGTGCGCAGGTGGCGGATTTCAATGGGCATGGCAGGCTCGATTCAGGCTGTTTCCAGAGCGCATTGTCCCACGATCATCGCGTCCTGCAACATGCTTCAATTCCTTGATCTCAAATCGGCAGTCGCCCGGGGAGCTTTGCAGCGACCTTGGTCCGCGCCGTTGTTGTTCTTGGTGAAATCCTGCGGCCGTCAGGAGAGCTGTTTGAGCCCGCAGGGCGAGTTCTCCCCTGACGGCAGGATTATCCTTACAACAACATTTCTACGATAATATCTAAATAATGTCATAAAACCTTCATCATACTGTCATCATAGTGTCACAATTCTCGCTTATCATGCTTTCCATAATTTAATAAAAGACAGTGCCAAGAGCGTGGCGATATACAAGTCCCCCTGACGATTCGGGAGGGTCTGTCTTTGTTTTGCGCTCTTGTCAGTGTTTAACTACCGAGGGAGTGTGAAAATGAAGAAAAAGTATCTGTTACTATCCATGCTGGCGGCATTCGCCTTGAGTCCATTGGCGCATGCAGATGACAAATCGCTGTTGAGTTCCAGTCTCGCCAAAGAAAAGAATGATGATTTCAGCCTGAATTTGGGTGGACGTATTCAGGCGGATTACGCGACCTACTTCAATAACCCCATTGAAGGTTCTGCGGGAGCCAAGTTGCGACGGGCACGCATTTTTACCAGTGGCCATATTGCCCGGGAATGGGGCTTCAAGTTCCAGTATGAATTCACGGATTCGGGTGCAGCAGGGTTTAAGGACGCTTATTTCACCTATTTGGGGCTGCCAAATTCGACCATTACCCTGGGTCAATCCAAAACCTTCTTCAGTATGGATCAGCTCAACAGCTCCAACGATAATGTCATGATGGAGCGCCCCTTGCTGGAAGCCCTGGATGCCTACGGTGACCGGCGCATGGGTCTGAAGCTGACCACCCATGGGGACAACTGGATGCTGGGTCTGGGTGGCTTCATGAATGCCCTGGATGAAAAGCAGGTGACCAGCTACAGCGGTATTGTCCGTAGCGGAACCGATAAAAAAACCGCGTTGAGCACGAAAAGCAGCAAAACCAATCAAAGTGGTATTTACACCATCAGTGGTCGTGCGACTTATGTTCCAGTGCACAGTGAAGGCAGTGATCTTTATTTCGGAGCCAACCTGAATTATACCGGCTTTGGTCAGCAGAACGCAGCAGCCTTGTATTCCACCCGTCCGGAAACCAGTGTTGCCAGCACCAAACTCATGGAAGCTTACGTCAGCAATCCCAGTTCACAGTTTCAATATACTCTGGAAACCGCCGCTGTAGCCGGGCCTTTTTCTATTGAAGGGGCTTATGTGGGGGCCAATGTTTCCCGTCGTAATGGCCTGCCTACTGCCACTTTCAACGGTTACTACGTTCAGGCCAGCTATATCCTGACCGGGCAATCCCGTAACTTCAAACCGAAGATTGGTGAATTTCATTATCTGAAAGACATCGGTCCCGGTGGCGCATGGGAAGTGGCCTTGCGTTATGACCGCCTGAACCTGAATGACGCCAAGGCCGGAATTTATGGTGGTCGCGGCAATAACATTACGGCAGGCATCAACTGGTATGCCAATGAGCATGTACGTCTGATGCTGGATTATTCTCATGCCCACATCGGCGGCATTCCCACCAGCGTGCCGACTGGAGCCAGTTTTGTGAACAGTCCCCTCTACAACACGGATTTGAATATTCTCCAGCTCCGTGGTCAGTTTCTGTTCTGATCACTTAAAATCAGGCCGGGCTATGCCCGGCTTCGGAGGGCTTCTATGAATTCACAATGGATATTGCGCAGCCTGGGTGTATGGGCGCTGATACTGGGTTTACCGGCCAGCGCTGCGGATTTGGCTGCTGCAGATTTGCAAATTCCCCTGGCGGATGTGTCCGTGGCCGGTCATCCCCTGCACCTGACAGTGGGAATGGGGAGTGGCTTGACCCATGCTCAGGGTGCGCCAAGTGATATTTTTTATGCAGTGACAGATCGTGGTCCGAATATAGCGTGCAAGAAGTCGGCGAAAATATTCGGATCACAAATTTGTCAGGGGGATGGCATGGTGTTTCCGTTTCCGGCTTTTACCCCCAGCATCTATGAACTGCAGGTTGCCGGTGGGCAGGTAAAAGTTCTTCAGTCCCTACCATTGCATGCGGCCAATCAAACGGCGATGACGGGACTTCCTCCCGCATCGATGCATTCAGAACATGCCCTGAATGCTGATCTGCAGCCACTGGGCAGCAGCCCGAACGGGATAGACAGTGAGTGTATTGCTGCGTTGAAGACGGGCGGGTTCTGGGTTGGTGAGGAGTATGGCCCGAGCCTGCTGCGCGTGAACGCCGCAGGGGTGGTGCTGGAACGTCTGGTTCCCAAAGGGACTGAGGGCGATTATACAGGCAGTGCAGTGCCTATTCGGGCAGTACTTCCTCCCCTTTTGGTCAAGCGGACGGTGAACAGGGGTTTTGAAGGCATCGCCCTGGCACCGGATCAACGCGCTCTTTTTGTAACCTTACAAAGTCCCTTTTCCAATCCGGACAAGGAAACTTTTAAGCATTCCCGCAATGTGCGCATTCTGAAAATTGCCCTCGATGAGCAGGGCAACTTTGCGAAAATGGCGGGGGCCTATGTGTTTCAGGTGCCCAGTGCGGAGCAATTGGCACCGGGTGAAAAGCAGAAGGATGTGAAGGTTTCAGCGCTGAGTGCCGTCAATGATCATGCGGTTTTGGCCATGGTCCGAGCCGGTAAGGGTGTTCAGGTCTATTTGCTGAATTTTGCCCATGCCAGCAGTTTGTTGGGTACCGCCTGGGCCAAGGCCGCAACTTCGCCCAGCCTGGAGGCGCAAGATGATCTGGAGCAGGTGGGTATTACACCGGCCAAGGCGACCCTGATTTATGATGCTTCTGCGGGACATGCCCGGTTGCCGGAAAAAGTTGAAGGCATGTCATTGATTAATGATCGCGAACTGGTTTTTATCACCGATAATGATTTCGGTATTCGTGGCGACCAGACCCAAATGCTGCGTGTTCCTCTGGACGCCAAGGCGGTGGCATTGTTGCGCCAGTCGGCCGGATAGAATCAGTCGGACCGTTGGAAAAAGGTTTTTATCCTGAAGACGGTGCCGGGTCTGGAAGCTTTGCAGCGACTGTGGCCCGCGCCGTTGTTGTTCCTGGTGCAAAATGCGCCCAGGCCAACAGTCTTTTTGGAATTATGGATTCCTCCTTTATCCTGTTTCTGCTGTAATCGATATATATAAACGGTAATAACGTCACAAAAGGTTCATAAAACTGTCATCATCCTGTCATATAGCCTCGTTATTATGCCGACAGTGTTGCAAAGAAACCTAAATCGAGGAGGTCATAATGTTGAAGAAAAACCGCATTGCCGTTGCACTGTTTGCTGCCCTGAGCGGCTTTGCTGCCGTCGCTCATGCCGACACCAGTTCCACAGGAAATACCTTGGCTGACTTTTTTATGCACAGCAAGGTGGATGGACAAATTCGTTCTTATTACTTTGATCGCTTTTTTGGAAAGAATGCCACAAATCTCAGCGCCTTCTCGCTGGGTGGCTACATTAATGCGCATACGCCCTCTGCAGCGGGTTTCAGTGCTGACGTGGGTTTTTACACGGCTAATAGTCTGGGTGCCAATCGGGTTAACCCTGATGTGACCTTGATGGGGACTGCTAATTCCATCAATGCCTTGGGTCAGGCTTATCTGCAGTACGCCATTCCCGATGTGGTGATGATTCGGGCGGGCAATCAGATTGTCAATACGCCATTTGTCAATGGTTCTGACTCCCGCATGATTCCGGCTACTTTCCAGGGCATTTTTGCACAAGTGACCCCTTACTGCGGCTGGAACATTTATGGCCTGCGGATGTTCCGCTGGAAGAGTCGCACCTCCGGTGACTATTACCGCGATAACCTGTATTACAAAACCGGTTTCGACGGTGATCCCATGTATGGTGGCGCTGCTGACCTGCCTATGAACGAACCTGCTTCTAACGGTTTTCTGGCTTTCGGCACGAGTTACAAAAGATACGGGATCAACGCCCAAGCGTGGTATTACAATTTCTACAACTTTACCAATATGTTTTATGGCGATGCCAGTTACACCCTGAAAACGGGTATGGGACTGGATCCTTTTTTCGGCGCTCAGGTGGTACGCGAGTGGGATGCCAACAGTCGTTTAAATGGCAGCAATCCCAGTGTCGGCGCAATCGATCACTTCCAGGGCAACGGGGTCAACAGCACGACCTGGGGTGTAAAAGGTGGCGTCAAATATAACCTGGATAACGCCATATTCGGCAAGGGTGCGCTGACAGCCGCGTACAATGAAATTGAATATCATCCCGGAGCCATCGGTGGTGGGGCCATTGTTTCGCCCTATACCGTCGGTTATGCGACTGATCCGCTTTACACCACGTCCATGATTCGTGGTCTGGTGGAAATGGGTCCCGGTCATGGCTTTAAAATTGGTCTGAGCCAGCATTTCCTCAACAACAGCTTTTTGTTCCAGACGGCTTATGCCCAGTACCATCTCCAGGCGGCAGGTTATGCCAACGATATCTATGGTGATCTGACTTACTTCCCCAAGGGCTTCCTCAAGGGTTTGTCCATTCGTGACCGGGTGGAAGTGGCTCATGGCGGTGGGCTTCCGAATAACACCGGCTACTTCATCTACAACCGCGTGATGTTGACCTACGCATTCTAAGCGGACGCATACTGCGAAACTCAGGGAAAACAAGGATGATTGCCAAGAAACATGTATTACTCGCGGTAATGGTGATGGCGGCCGCCGGTTGTGCGGAAGCCCCCTTTCAGGGCTGTCCTGCCAACAAGGCGCCGGTAGCGGCGCCGGTGCCCGCTCCGGCTCCTGCCCCTGTTCCTGTTCCGGCCCCCATTGCACCGGTGCAGCGCACGGTCCTGCAGAGCAAACCCATTACCATCACGGGTATCAACTTCAAGCTGAATTCTGCCAAGCTCATGAGTCACGACATCGAGGTTCTGGATCAAGTGGCGGGTTTTGCCCAAAAGCACAGCAGCGCGGTACTGGATGTCAATGGTTACTGCAGTAAGGTAGGCAGCTACGCCTACAACCTGCGTCTGTCAGAGCAGCGCGCGGAGAGCGTTGCGCGATATCTGGAAGCGCACGGCGTGTCCCGTTCGCGGATGGTGCTGAAGGGCCATTCCTACAATGATCCGGTCGCCAGCAATGCAACGCCGCAGGGTCGTTTTGCCAACCAGCGGGTGGAAATCAATTCGACCATTCAGGTGGAAAAAACCGTCAAATAACGGTCAAGGTATCGCCTGAACATGTAACGATTTTACCTCTGCAGTGCTCATGGCATTGCTCCTCCTCTCCTCGCCCCGCTCTGCGGGGCTTTTTTATTCCGAGGATTTCGGATTATCCCAAAAACGGCAGTTGCTATGAGTGCTTTGCCGCGACTTTTGTTCTGAGCCGTTGTTGTTCTTGGCGAAATCC
>DYJM01000177.1 GCA_020723125.1 Acidithiobacillus ferrivorans | reverse complement strand
CTTCTTGTCAGCTACATCGTCGCCCAAATAACCCAAAAACCATGGGTGCCACCCGAGGCTTTCCCAGCCCTTGTCGGACCGTAACTGCTTTTTCTAGGATAAAATGGACATACTGAGGTCCACAAGGGAACACATGACCACCATCAACACACTCCCCGATTTTTTAGGCCTTGAAGACCCGGATTTTCAGCTCATTGATCGCTACAAAAATATTCTGGATGCGGAAGCACCGGCACTTGCACAGGCGTTTTACAACTATCTGCTCAGCCATCCCACTACGGCGGAAGTTTTCCGGGATTTCAGCGCGGCCCGTCTGGACAGACTGATCCAAAAGCAGGTCGAACACGCTAAAGACCTTCTCGTCAGCCGCCTGAGCCCTGCCTGGCGAGTAACCATGCGCCACCTCGGCGCAATGCACTACCACAGGGGTATCAAGCCTTCCTGGGTTGCGGGCGGATATGTGCTCTACTGGCGCCAATGGCAACCGATTATTACAGAACAGGTTCCCGAACACGACCGGGGCGAGCTGAGAGATGCGCTGTTCCGCCTGCTTGTCGGGGACCTGATGCTGCAGTTGGACGGATATGCAACAGCCTCCCGCGAAATGGATGCGGAACGATTGTCTCTTTTTGATGTGCTAATGGAGATCCTTGCGGTACGTCGCGGTAACAGCTCGCCACGACCGGGAGATTTGCTACGGCAGATTTGTGACGCCTTACCGCGCAAAAGCAAGATGATCGGGATGGTCAGCTATTGGATCAGTGATGCTGCAGGGGAAACGCTGACCCTGGAATATCAGGCGGGACTTCCCGTTCCAGAGTTACACATTCAGAAGCATCCGGATGACCCCTTCTGGAAAGCTTTGCAGGAGGATCGCCCCCGTATTCAGTCCAGGGATGACCCGCTGACGCCCGAATGGATAAAAGCTTTACCGCATCAAGTAAAGGAAATAGGCATTTTTCCCTTTGGTGCAGAAGACTTGCGCGGTGTGGGGCTGATTGGCGTCCGCGAGAAGGGATATTTCCAAGAAGTGGGGTTTGCCTATTTCGATGCTTTCACCCATCTGGGGGAGTTGGTTTTTTTGCTGCGCAACCAGTTCTTACGCGATCCGCTGACCGCATTACCCAATCGCCTCCTATTCATGGATCTTCTGGAAAATGCCCGGACCCAGACCCTGCGCATGGAGCGCCTTTTGGGGGTGGCCATTCTTGACCTGGACGGCTTCAAGCAGGTGAATGATCGCCTCGGGCATGGTGCCGGCGATCAGTTGCTGCAGGCCATGGTCCAAAGATTGCAGACCCAGCTCAGAGCAGGCGATACCCTGGCACGCTTGGGGGGCGATGAGTTCGCATTATTGTTGCCCGGGCTGGAACGTCTGGATGATCTTGAGGGGCTCTGCGAACGTTTACTCATGGCCGTCCGTGCACCACTGGTGATAGAAGGCGAATCGGTCAGTGTTTCCGGCAGCCTGGGTGTTACGCTTTATCCGCTGGATGACTGTGATGCCAGCACCCTGATGCGCCATGCGGATATGACCCTCTATGCAGCCAAGAACGCTGGTCGGGACCAATTTCATCTGTATGACTTGATCTTGGATGAGGCCATGCAGACGGAAGTGGATGCACGTCTCCTATTGGAGACGGCGCTGCGGGATAACCACTTATGCCTGCATTATCAGCCCATCGTATCCAGTTCCGGACAGGTCCTGGGCGTGGAAGCACTTCTTCGTCTTCAGCACCCAGAACGCGGACTATTGCCCCCTGCCGCATTTTTCTCAGCCCTGGATCACGCACGTCTGGCCCGTCCTGTTGGATGTTTTGTCCTGGACGCGGCTTTGCATCAGGCGGTCCGTTGGCAAGAAGCGGGGCTGTCGCTCGGCGTTTCAGTGAATATCAGTACGCGCCATTTATTGGATGGCCGTTTCCTGGAAGATGTGCAGGCCGCATTGGCGAAATACCCCAGCCTGAATCCCGGTCAGATCAAAATCGAAATCACCGAGTCGGCATCCATTCATGATTTGACCGGCGCACAAAACCTCTTGCTCGCCTGCCAGCGTCTGGGCTTACGCGTTGCCTTGGACGACTTTGGCACGGGCAACGCTTCCTTGACCTACCTGCAACAACTTTCTGCCGATACCATCAAGATTGATCAGAGCTTTGTGCGCGATGTGATAGAGGATCCCAAGGACCTCGCCATTGTAACGGCCATCATTACCGCCAGCCGTATGCTGGGTATGGAAGTGGTTGCAGAGGGCGTAGAAACCGCAGAACACGCCGAGCTGTTAAGCAAAACAGGATGTAACTACATGCAAGGTTATTTCTTTTCTCAGCCATTACCGGCAGAGGATATCCCCTCCTGGATCGCTCATTTCAGCCTTGCACCACTATCGACAGACAGCCTGCCACCTTTGGATAT
>DYJM01000176.1 GCA_020723125.1 Acidithiobacillus ferrivorans | reverse complement strand
ATCCGTATGTCCACGCATAATCTGAAGGGTATTTGGGTCTTGTTGAATAGCCAAAAGCAAGGCGTCATTGGTTAGGAAATTTTCATTCTGCCTGCTTGCTTGTGCCGCCAGAAGCAGGGCAAGGTCTAGTTTTTCTTCAAGATAATCTTTTGAAATGGCGGCAGTTTGATTACCTATGGCACGATTTTTCTCAGCATTGACTTGAAAATAACTGTAAAGAAAGGTGCCCAGAAGCACCAAAACCACCGCTAATGCGCTAAAAAGTGTTATCCGTCTTCTTCTCTTTTGAACGGCAGTGCTTTTTTGGATAAATTCTTTTTCTATTTCGCTTAACGCTGCTTCCTCCTTCTCCAGCCAATCTCCGGCTTCCCGTAACGCCAAACCGTGCAGTAAAGCATCCCGATCTTTGCCACTTGCCTGCCACTGCTGCAAGGAAGTGCGCAGCCTCTCCTGCCAGGCACGAAAAGCCCGGCTTTCATTCATCCACGCTCGCAACCGTCCCCATTCACGGATCAGGGCTTCATGTACCACTTCTACCATTTCCCCCGCTTCAAGAGATTGGTCTGTTACCACCAGGCGTTTGGTTGCCATGCGGCGCACCAAACCCCAATCTTCTTTCTTCAGCTCTGTGCGGGCAGTCAGGCGGCGGGTGTCTTCGGTGCCTGCGCCCGGGGCAACCAGTTGAATGAAGATGCGGCGGGCCTGCTCCTGCTCGGCTGCACTCAACTCGGCATAAACCTGATCGGCATAACGCGCCAGCGCCCCTTCCACGCCGCCGATGGATTGGTAAGTATACAGGGTCAACTTGCCATTTTCTTGCTTTTCCCACAGTTGGCTCAGGGCAAACTCCAGCAGGGGCAAAGCGCCCGGTTGTGTGGTAACATCGGCGACAATCAACGCCGGTAAGCCCTCTTCGAAACGAGCGCCGGATTTTTCGGCAGGTTGCGTAATGGCGCGGGTCAACTCTTCGGCGTTCATCGGGCCTAAATTCAAGACCTTGTCTTGCAGCGCATCCGCAAAGGGACGCTGTGAAAGCGCCTGTCCCATGAAGTCGGCGCGCAGGGTCAGGAGCAATTTTAGACCACGCTCATCTAAGCCTGCCAATAGCGTGTTTACAAAAGTGCGGCGCGTCTCCGCATCATCGCAGAGCGTGTACAACTCTTCAAATTGATCGGCGAAAAGCAGCAAATGCTGCGCATCGCCGTGTTTCTTGACAATCGTCTGGATGATCTCGCCCAGCGCCAGTTCTCCGCTTTTGAGCGCCCCCGACAATTTGCGCATCTCCAGCAGGCGGTCGGTTTCGCTTATCGTCGGTTCGAGCAGGGGAAGAAGAGTGGCTGCCAGCGATTCAAAGGGACGCGGTCCTGGACGAAATGCTGCGATTAGCCATTCGACATTAGGACGCAGCCTGGGCAGCAGCCCCGCGAACACCGCCGACGACTTGCCTGCTCCCGAGGCCCCAACCACTGCTACCAACGAACGGCTGGATACCGCTTCCAGCAGCCTCTTGGAGAAAGTCTCGCGTCCGAAGAAAAGCGGTGCATCCTGTTCGCGGAAGGCATACAATCCGCGATACGGGTTGGGTGGAATGGCTTCCGCTTTCAAGGCCGGCACTGCTTCGCTCAATTTCTTGACCGGAATACAGAAAGCCGCCTTGACGGACGGATCACGTTCCGCTGCAACCACCATCCCGACCACAGCGTTCAGATTCTCATCCCAAATGGGACCACCGCTGAAGCCCGGTTGGACAGCAAAGCCGGTCGTCTTCACATCTTCGATATGCAGCCAACCCTGCGCATTCTGATCGCGCAAAACGCCTGATGCCCAAACACCGCCGTCATGTCCCTGCGGCACGCCAAAGGCACGGAAGGAATGTCCCCATAACTCATCGGTTTGAACGAGGCGAGCGGAGGTTGCGTCAAGGGGCAACCCCGTCGCTTTGATGGTGGCGACGTCCTGATTTTCATCTATAAACGAAACACGCCCGGAGAAAGACGCTCCAGGCGCGAGTAGAGGCAGATCAAAGTGGACGCTTTCGTCCGATCCGCTTGCTTGCTCGATAACGTGCGCGCAGGTCAGGATCAGATTGTCGGCAGCAAGAAACCCCACCCCGATGGGCACCCCGTCAGCGGTGAGAATGCGAACCAAACTGTTGTGCAGTGGATGAGACATGGTTCCCCTGTGAGTATATCAAGGATTCGACACAGACGGTATGGGTGATATATCACTTCCAGGCTGAGTTTGGCAAACATTTGGCAGCCTTTTTGGATACTCATTAGATGTGGGGATAATACCACAAAACCCAGTGGCTTGGGTTTCCGAATCTGCTGTATCTATTGGCCGAGCCAAAACGCTTTCCTGATTTGTGCGGCAAGGTGCGGTATAATCGCCCGCATGAACGACAAGAAAATCCCTTT
>DYJM01000175.1 GCA_020723125.1 Acidithiobacillus ferrivorans | reverse complement strand
CAAAGAATCTACTCACCCAAAAGCGGGAATCGGCATTTCGCAAAAAAAATGGCACGCTTCCTGCTAAACATATCCTGATCATGGTCATCTGATCACTCCTCCTCAAGTGGCTTCCAGGGCGGTCCTCCCGCCCTTTTTTTTGTTCAAAGCTCAGGCGCATAGCCAAATACCCATATAATTCACTGATAAACAGCCGGTTAATATTTTGTGAAGCATTTCTGGACAGAAACTTTCCGGTCGGGATGTGGACTGGCGCAACCCGCCGCCATGCACCATAATTGTGCATAGAGCGCACCACCTACGAACAATTTGTCAGTACGCAGTGCAGGAATACACAGCAGGTCTCATCGGGGGGAAAGACCAGAACTGCCCGCACGTTGGCACAGGAAATGCTTAACAAAAAACATCCTTCAACACCTGAACCCTAAGGTCGCGTCCATGTCCAAAGGATTCAGGCTGTAAACCATCGCGGCTTCGCCGCAAGGAGTGGCAAATGGCGTTATTCGACCGTTATCAAGAGCGTTTTCTGCAACAGCAGGAAGTCACCCTTTCCCTGGACGCTTATCTGGATCTTTGTGCCCGTGAACCCATAGCCTATGCCAGCGCCGCAGAACGGATGCTGGCCGCCATCGGCGAGCCGCAGGTGATCGACACTCAGGCGGACCCCCGACTGTCGCGGATATTCATGAATCGAAAGTTGCTCACCTACCCGGCTTTCAAGGATTTTTACGGCATTGAAGATGTCGTCGAAAATCTGGTGGCCTATTTCCGCCATGCCGCGCAGGGACTGGAAGAACGCAAGCAGATTCTCTACCTGCTGGGTCCGGTTGGGGCTGCCAAATCTTCTTTGGCCGAGCGTCTGAAGACCCTGATGGAGCATCATCCCATTTACTGTCTGGCCGCCAACGGCAAGGTTTCGCCGCTTTACGAATCGCCTTTGGGCTTGTTTGATCGGGATGAAGATGGCCCCATACTGGAGGATCGTTATGGTATTCCCCGTCGTGCCCTGAATGGCGTGATGTCTCCCTGGGCGGCCAAACGCTTGCGCGAATTTGGCGGAGACATAAGCAAATTCACGGTGCAGCGCCTGATGCCTTCACAGTTGCATCAAATCGGCATCACCAAGGTGGAGCCCGGTGACGAGAATAATCAGGATATATCCAGCCTGGTGGGCAAAGTGGACATTCGCAAACTGGAGGATTTTTCCCAGGATGATCCCGATGCCTACTCCTACGCGGGTGGCCTCAATGTCGCCACCCAGGGTGTTCTCGAATTCGTGGAAATGTTCAAGGCACCGATCAAGATGCTGCATCCGCTGCTGACCGCCACCCAGGAGGGCACCTATAATGGTACCGAGGGCTTTGGCGCCATGCCTTTTCAGGGCATTATCCTGGCCCACAGCAACGAATCGGAATGGTCCGCTTTCCGCAACAACAAGCGGAATGAGGCCTTTCTTGACCGGGTCTATATTGTCAAGGTGCCCTACTGTCTGCGGGTCACGGAAGAAACCCGTATCTATCATAAACTCCTGGAAAGCAGCGCCCTCAGTGACGCCCCTTGCGCACCCGACACCATGGACATGCTGGCGCGTTTTTCCGTGCTCAGCCGTCTCAAGGAGCCGGGCAACAGCAGTCTCTGGTCCAAAATGGAAATCTACGACGGCAAATCCCTGAAAGACAAGGATCCCAAGGCCAAAAGCCTGCAGGAATACCGGGATGCTGCCGGCGTGGATGAAGGCATGGATGGCATTTCTACCCGTTTTGCCTACAAAATCCTGTCGCGCACCTTCAATTTTGACAGTGACGAAGTGGCTGCCAATCCCGTTCATCTCCTGCACGTGCTGGAAACGCAAATTCGCGCCGAACAGTTCCCGGCAGACACCGAAGCCCATTATCTGGCTTTTCTGAAAACCGAACTGGCGCCCCGCTATGCCGAATTTCTGGGTCTGGAAATCCAGAAAGCCTATCTCGAAAGTTATGGGGATTACGGTCAGAATCTTTTTGATCGTTACATTCAATATGCTGACTTCTGGCTCCAGGATACTGAATTCCGTGACCCCGACACCGGCCAGTTAATGGATCGCGGCCTTCTGAACGAAGAACTGGAAAAAATCGAGAAACCGGCGGGTATTGCCAATCCCAAGGACTTCCGCAATGAAGTGGTCAATTTTGTCCTGCGGGTAAAAGCTTCCAATGATGGGATCAGCCCTTCCTGGACCAGCTATGAAAAACTCCGTGCGGTTATCGAGAAGAAAATGTTTGCCAATACCGAAGACCTCTTGCCGGTCATTTCCTTCGGTAAGAAAAGTTCTTCCGACGATGAACGGAAACATCAGGACTTTGTAGCGCGCATGACCCGAAAAGGCTACACGGAAAAACAGGTACGCCTGCTGGTGGACTGGTACATGCGCTATCGTAAGCA
>DYJM01000174.1 GCA_020723125.1 Acidithiobacillus ferrivorans | reverse complement strand
CGCTGCGGGTCGGACTGCACCAATTTCTCCAATTCCCGGTTTACTGGCTCCAGGAGTTGTTGCTGCGTTTTTAAACCGCCGGCATTCGCCACGGTTTCGTTCAGGTAAAAATTGAATCGCTGGCAGAGTATTCCCTTTTCAGCCGCTGTCAGTCCGGCAGCATCCAGCCAGCCGGTCAGCCGCGCTACCCCCGGGTTGGGCGTGGTGCCCAGTCCGGCAAAAATAAGTTCTGCCAGCCCGCGGGTGGCGCCGTTCAGTTCGGTTTCGTTCAAAAATCCGGCATAATAATGCGCAGCCTGGATATCCGCGCCGGCAGCCAGCAAATGGACCATGCGCTCACTGCAGCGCAGCGCATCGGTGTCCGGAAGCGTAGCCAGGTAGTCGGCAATGGTGCGGTGCGTCTGCTGGTTCCGCGCTTGGTCGCTGGCATAGCGGCGCATTACTGCCAGCCGCATTTGCTGGTGGAAAAAATCATATTGTCCCAGCGCGCCGCGGCGTACCAGATGGGCGCGAAAGCCGCGGCGCAACACGGCAAACCGCAGTTCATCCCAGCCGGCAGCGCTGAGTTGCGGCAACAGCACCCGCAGATCGCTCTCGCGCCAGCCGCTGCGGCTCAAGGTGATCAGCACGGCAAAAGCTTTGCTCCAGGCTTCGCCGGATACCATTTCATTGCGGTCCAGCATCCAATCGTACAAGCCTTCGATCGTGTTGGGCAGCCGCGACGCCGTGTCCAGCAGCAACTGGTGTAATTTTTCCTCAGCCGTGCCCGGGTAGTGGCGCTCTGCCCGGCTGAAATCATCCGCGTCCAGCAGGTTCAGTTCTTCGACTGCCAGTTGCAGCCACAGCGGATTACCGCAGCAGCGTTGATTGGCTGTATCTTTTTTTTCGAGCAGGATTGCCGCCACCTGCGGGTGAATCTGCCGATGGTAGCGCTGGCAAATTTTTGCTATCATTTTTTGTGCCTCGGGCGTCTGCAGCGGCGCCAATATTTTTTTTCCGATGCCGATCCGGGCATTTAGCGCTTCAGCTTCGGGACCGGGCAAAGTGGTGGCGAACAGACTGACGTTTGGCGGCAACACTTTCGGCAGCCAAGTTAGCTGTCGGGCACGCGGCGTTGGTTCCAATTGATTCAGGGCATCCAGCAGCAACACCACGGGCCGGCGTTCGCCGGCGCGTCTCAGCAGTAGCGCAAATTGTTCCTGCAGTTCATCGGCAGTGGGCTTTTCCGAAAGCGGATTAGTCAGACCCAGAAATAAGACCAGCTCTTCGATCCAGCGTAACAAAATGGAATCTGCCTCTGCCGAGCGCGGGCTGATGCCGGCAGCATTGGCTAACAGCAAGACGTCCTCTGTTTGCAGGCGCAGATAAACATGGCAAAACAGCGCGCTTTTGCCAGCGCCCGGTTCACCGACCAGACACAGACCGCGCGGCGCCCCCGGATCCTGCGGCGACAGCGCCAGCTTGACGATTTCCTCGCTGATCTCGGTTCTGCCAATAAAGCCGGCGCCGCGGTCTTGCACGAACTCTTCGAGAAACCAGCGTTCCTGTTCCTGCCAGGTCGGTATTGGCGCCCGCAAAAACGTTTCGGTTTCTTCTTTCAGATCGCGCCACACGTCTTCCAGCACCATTTTGCCCCAGGCTTCCAGTCCGGTGACTGTTTGCTGCTGCTGATCCCAGTCTGCGTGGTAATGACGCACGCGGTCTTTCAAGTCCGGCTGTTTTTCGATACGGCGCTTGAGTTCGGCAAGCCGCTCTGCTGCCGCGGCGGCGGTGGCTGTCTTTTGGTACGATTCACTGTACAACGCAGCGACTTCGGCGTCCATCTGTTCGTAGGGCAGGGGATCACGCAAGTAGAAATAGCAGCGCCGGCGCTGGTCCGGGCTGCCGAGCACACCAAACTCGATCTCCAACGCAGTGATGCTTTTAAAACGCAGATCAGTCTTAAAGCCCGCTTCCTGTGCTGCGGCGGCAAGGCGCTCTTCCGGCGGAATACGGCCGTAACGATCACCCAGCAGCGCAATCAGAAACGGACGGCTGCGTTCGATTTCTGTCAAACAGACTTTGAGCATCAGCATTTCTTTGGCTTGCTCTTCATTGATACTTTTGGTTTCCACACCCCAGCGCAAATCGATCGGCTCCAGTTTGTGGCGTCGTTCTTTGAGCCGTTCTTCCAGTTCCGGAAAGACAACGTTACGTAAATAGTCCCGTTCAGCATGCATATCACGAAAAGTAGAAGTAATAAAAACAGGTCGGGAATACCAGAGAGGAGCTGCCATTTTTACCTCCGCTGTTAAAATTAGAAAAAAGATTAAAACGATTAGGTTTTCTATTCAGCCAATTAAGCAATAATAGAGATTGGAGTGCAATCCCTTTATGGATTGCATGCATCACATCAAGGCGATGCACTCCGATTTTTTTATGTTCAATATTTTCAAA
>DYJM01000173.1 GCA_020723125.1 Acidithiobacillus ferrivorans | reverse complement strand
CATCCCCTGGCTTGTCGTGATGCCCAAGGGCGTTTGCTGGTTGGCGCAGCCGTGGGTGTGGGGGAGGGCACCGATGCCCGGGTGCAGGCACTGGCTGAGGCCGGGGTTGATGTCATCATTGTGGATACGGCTCATGGCCACAGCCAGGGCGTTCTGGATCGGGTGCGCTGGATCAAGGAACGTTACCCGGACGTGGATGTCATTGGCGGCAATATCGCTACCGGTGAAGCGGCTCTGGCCCTGGTGGAAGCGGGCGCGGACGGGGTGAAGGTCGGTATCGGGCCGGGCTCTATTTGTACCACCCGGATTGTGGCCGGTGTCGGCGTGCCGCAGGTTACGGCCATCAGTAATGTGGCTGATGCCCTGGCCAATACCGGGGTACCTCTGATTGCCGATGGTGGCATTCGTTTTTCGGGTGATTTTGCCAAGGCGCTGGCCGCCGGAGCCCACTCGGTGATGGTCGGTGGCTTGCTGGCGGGTACCGATGAAGCACCCGGAGAAATCGAACTTTATCAGGGCCGCTCTTATAAGGCTTATCGCGGGATGGGTTCTTTGGGCGCCATGCAACAGGGGTCGGCCGATCGGTATTTTCAGGATGCCAGCCCGGAAGCACCCAAGCTGGTTCCGGAGGGCGTGGAGGGCCGGGTTCCCTACAAGGGGCCGGCTGGACAGGTGATTCATCAATTGCTGGGTGGATTACGTTCCAGCATGGGCTACCTGGGTGCCGAAGACTTGACCGCCTTACGCAATCGCGCCCGTTTCATCAAGATCACCCAGGCTGGCGTCCGTGAAAGTCATGTTCACGACGTCAATATTACCAAAGAAGCCCCTAACTACCGGGTGGAGTGACCCATGCAAGAACGCATCCTGATTCTCGATTTTGGTTCCCAGTTCACCCAGTTGATCGCCCGGCGGGTCCGTGAAGCGCATGTTTATTGCGAAATATATCCGCATCATATGTCATTGACGAATATACAGAATTGGGAACCCCAGGGCATTATTTTGTCGGGAGGGCCTGCTTCTGTTCACGATCAGGATGCACCCATGGTGGATCCGGGTATATTTGCGCTGGGTCTGCCGATTCTTGGTATCTGTTATGGTCTGCAATTGATGGCGCATGTGCTGGGTGGGGCAGTCGCCAAAGCCGAACATCGGGAATATGGACGCGCCCAGCTGCAGATTCAGGAAGCTTTGGGGCCTTTGTTGCCCTTCAAAAGCGCGGATGCCACCGAAGAAGTCTGGATGAGTCATGGTGATCGCATTGAAAAAATGCCAGATGGATTTCGGATTCTGGCCAGTAGCGCCAATTCGCCTTTAGCGGCCATTGGCGATCCGGTGCGCCATTTTTATGGGGTGCAGTTTCATCTGGAAGTAGTCCACACACCGCGTGGGGCAGAAATGCTCACGGCCTTTGTGCGTGGTGTTTGCGGTTGTCACGGTCAATGGACCATGCATTCCTATGTGGACAGCGCCGTAGCTACCATCCGTGCCCAGGTCGGCAAGGGGAAAGTCATTGCGGCCCTGTCTGGAGGCGTGGATTCGGCGGTGGCGGCGGTTTTGATTCATCGCGCCATCGGCGATCAGTTGACCTGTATTTTTGTGGATAATGGTTTATTGCGTTTCGGTGAGTCCGAAAAAGTCCAGACGGTTTTTCGCAATTATTTTCAGATACCATTACAGGTCATAGATGCCCGGCAACGTTTTCTGGAGGTCTTGGATCAGGTTACGGACCCCGAAAAAAAGCGCAAGGCTATTGGCAATTTGTTCATCGAGATTTTTGAGGAAGAGGCCAAAAAGGTCGAAGGTGCTGATTTTCTGGCGCAGGGCACCTTATATCCCGATGTCATTGAGTCGGTTTCATTCAAGGGGCCCAGTGCCACCATCAAATCCCATCATAATGTGGGCGGATTGCCGGAACGCATGCATTTGCAGCTGGTGGAGCCTCTCCGGGAATTATTCAAGGATGAAGTTCGGGAGCTGGGTCGGGAATTGGGTATGCCCGAAGAAGTCATTCGTCGGCAACCCTTTCCTGGCCCTGGCCTGGCGATTCGTTGTCTGGGGGCCATTGATGCGTCACGCCTGGAGATGCTGCGGCGTGCCGATCGCATTGTCATGGAAGAAATTCGCGAGGCTGGATTATATGATCAGCTTTGGCAGGCTTTTGCCGTGTTGCTACCCGTGCGGAGTGTGGGGGTCATGGGCGATGCCCGCACTTATGATGAAACCATTGCCCTGCGTGCGGTAGAGTCGTCCGATGGAATGACGGCAGACTGGGCGCATCTGCCCTACGCAGTTCTGGGCCGCATTTCCACCCGAATCATCAATGAAGTATCGGGTATCAATCGGGTGGTTTACGATATTTCTTCCAAGCCACCGGCAACCATTGAGTGGGAATGATCTGAAAATATTTCCTTACATTGGCCTAGATTATCAGTATAGTCGATTAAATAATGGATTA
>DYJM01000172.1 GCA_020723125.1 Acidithiobacillus ferrivorans | reverse complement strand
ACGGAAGCGAGTATCTCTGCCTGCACCTTGCCGCAGGCACAGGTGAAAAGCCCGATGCGACAATTCCGCATTGCGCAGCATCCCTGTGGGACGCCGGGATTTATCCAGTAAGAGCATCTGGATGATATGCGGGGGCTGTCGGGTAACTGGCAGTCCCACCGCGACGGCGGCATACGCACAACCCTCGGGCATTACATACGAGAACGACATAGAGATTTGACATGAACCAACAAAAGCAATTGCATTCCTGCTCAACTTTCATGATTTCGGTGGGGGATTCCTTGTTGATCGGCAGGAATCTTGATGAGGATATACCTGTGCCGGGATTAGTCTTTGTCAATCCGCGCGGCATATCGAAGGAAAATATCGGCTGGCAAGATTTGCAGATTGCCAGATTCAGATCTCGTCCAAGAATCCAGTGGGTTTCGAAGTATGGCTCGATCACATACAACTGCTTTGGAAGAGAATTTCCAGACGGGGGATTGAATGAAGCAGGGTTGTATATTGGAGAGATGACCTTATTGGGCACTGTCTATCCTGCGGGAGAAGGCCTGCCCAAGATGTATCATCACCAGTGGATACAACATATCCTGGATACCTGCGCCAGTGTCGAGCAGGTGCTTGGGACACTGCCCGAAGTGATCATAGATGGGCATTGCCAATGGCACTTTTTTGTGGCTGATGAAACCGGTCAGACTGCGTCCATCGAGTTCCTTCGAGGAAAAGCAGTGATTCACACAGCAGAAAGCATGCCAATCAAGGTGATGTGCAATGCGAGTTACGTTGACGAGATCGAAAGGAGCAAGGAATACGCAGGCTTTGGAGGCCAGAAGCCGGTGGATTTTGCCGATAAGAAAGGGCCGCTACGCTTCGTCCAGGCGGCAACGATGCTGCGCGATTATGAAGAGCAACCGATGCAAAGGCCGGAGGATTTTGCTTTTGCTGTTTTGGAGCAACTGGATTGTGGCAACAACAAATGGCAAATCGTCTGCGATATTCGCCAGCGACGGATGTATTACAGGACCAGTCTGGGCATGAACTTGCGTTATGTAGATTTCTCGTCCTTTGACTTTTCGCAGGAGGCGAGGATACTGGATATTCATCGAAACGACTCTGGCGATGTCGCGGGGAAATTTGCGCCGTTCAACGACGCCGCCAACCAGGAGGTCATCGCTCGGATGTGGGCCGGGATCAATATCGGGTTTCTGTTCAATCAGCTTTTCAAGCCTGTCCTTGTGCACAGGTTGAGCACCTACCCCAAGACATTCCGTCGGGCAACGAGCGATTTATGATGGGCTTTATGACCCAACCTGCGGCCGCGCCTGCCATTGGGATGCGTTTGCAGCGAGGCGTTATGCGCCCTTTTGTCAACACACGATGGAGGTGAGATATGAAGAACGGTTTTGTTGCAAAACGGACAATGATTTTGACCGCCTGGGCGGTTATGTTGGCTGTCTCCGACCTGCCCGACATCCTCGTCACGACACTGGGTGGCGCCATCCCGCCCTGGATGTTGTGGGCGAAGGCCGGCTTCCTGGCAGCCTTCCTCGTGCTAACCCTAGCCTGGAAAGCCATCCGCCCGCTGTGGCAGTACGCCGTGATCTTTCTTGTGCTCTTCCTGTCCCTCAGTCTGACTGACCTGATTCGCAACACGGACTGGTTTCAGAGCAGTTTCAACTACGTGGGAGTATCGTTCTTCACCGGCTACGTGGCGGTTTTTGTCCTCGACATCATCGTGGCCCTGTTGGTGCTTGCTGCCTTGTGGTTGATGAAGCGTGACCGCAAGGCCTTCTTCTTCGTCAAAGGTCAGATGGATGCCCCGATTGAACCGATCCGCTGGCTGGGGATCAAAGCGGGTGAATCTTGGAAAGCCTTCGGCTGGATCTTTGCTGCGGTCGCGGCGCTGGCAGTTGCCATCCCGACCATCCTCGGCATCGCTCCTTCGGGCGAGACCTTCTTAAGAGCCTTGCCCCTTCTGCCAGTCGTCCTGCTCCTGGCGGCGGTCAACGCCTTCACCGAGGAGGCCTATTACCGCTGTTCTTTGCTTTCCACCCTGCACGAGACCATCGGCAAGACCCACACGCTGTTCCTGACCGTGGTCTATTTCGGTCTGGAGCACTGGCTGTACGGCTCGCCGCCCGGACTGCTCGGCTTTCTGATGGTCGGTTTCCTGGCTTGGCTGCTAGGCAAAGCCATGCTAGAGACCAAGGGCTTCCTGTGGCCCTGGTTCATCCATTTTGTTCCAGACGCGGTGATCTTCTTTTCGTACGCGTTGCTCTTTGTCCAGTCGTGACGTGGCAACCCGGAGTATCCGACGCCCATCTTGCCTTGGCGCTGGAAGCCCTGCAAATGACAACGCACTGGTTACTGGATTCAGCGGAAACCGCCCAACCTGCGGCTGCACCTGACGCGGCTATCATGCTCGGTTGCGAGGTTGGCTGGGCCTGCCGCCGAGGTCT
>DYJM01000171.1 GCA_020723125.1 Acidithiobacillus ferrivorans | reverse complement strand
TCAGCATCGGGTCGCCGTCCGCGGTGATGAGGATGTTGGAAGGCTTCACGTCGCGGTGCACCATGCCCTGGCGGTGGGCGAAGTCGAGGGCGCGCGCTACCGGGATGAGGGTCCGGGCGGCTTCCTGCCAAGGGATGGGCCTGCCCAGGCGCTGTTTCAGGGTCCCGCCGGGCAGGTATTCCATCACCAAATAGGGCGCGCCGTCGTGTTCCCCATAGTCAATCACGCCCATGATGTTGGCGTGCGAGAGTTTCGCCAGCGCCTTGGCCTCCCGGTCGAAGCGCTTCAGGATACGCTCCAGCACCGCCGGGGCGAACTGCTCGGTGCGGATGACTTTGACGGCCACGTCGCGCTCGAGGCGCGTGTCATAGGCTTTATAGACGATGGCCATCCCCCCAACCCCGAGTTCTTCGAGGATGTGGTAGCGGCCGAGGGATTGTCCGGTAAGATTTGCCATTTGTTACTCCTGCCAGAGATGGAGATTATCGCACAATTATGGGGACTCTGCACACCGAAAACCGATATCTATCCACACCCCAATATTCGAAGCGTCGTAATTATTCACGTATGTGGCAGTGGATGTTGTGCTATCACTCTGCCATGAACCGCCGCGGATGATTGCGTAGTTTCCTTGCAATGTTGATGTCCACTCCCAAACATTGCCAGACATATCATAAACGCCGTAAGGGCTTCTACCTTGCAAGAGCGCGCCAACAGGCGAAGTGAAAGCGTAGCCATCGTTAATGGATGCGTTGCGTTTATGCTCCAGCCCGGCCAATGTACAATTCACATCGCAAATGTTGGACTGGCTCCCGTCCGGCGGGGTATTTCCCCATGGATATGTGCGCCCGTCCGTGCCACGTGCGGCAGATTCCCATTCCTGGCTGGTAGGCAACCTCCGGCCCGCCCAAGAACAATAAGCGCTTGCCATCGGCTGACTGATATACACAACCGGATAGTTCCCGTAATTGGAACTGTTATATTGCTCAAAGAATCCATAGGAGTCTTGATAAGGCTGAGAACACCGACCGGCCGAGACACAGAGCCGATACATACTATTGGTCACTTCCACCTGATCGATCCAGAACCCTCCGCCGGATGGTATGTAAACTTGCACCATTCCATCAACAGGCGATGTTCGCGTTTCGCCGCCACGTAACGCCTGGGCGGTGTCAGTTGGCACGGTTGTTGAAGTTGGTGGAGGGGGTAATGTGTTCGTTGGTCGAGGCGGAATGTTGGTGGGAATGGGGATGGGAGAAGTTTCGGATGGCGCGATATCGACAGCATTTTCCGTGGAAGCAATGCGATATTCGGTAGGTGCGTTCGCCGGTGTTGATTCGGCGGCTTGTAATGCCTGTGGTATCATGCGATTGCTCACGAAAAATATTCCCACAAAGATTCCACACAGGATTACTGCCGTTGTTCCTGCAATCACCCCCCAAACCCAGGCAGGGAGGTGTGATTTGTTCTTTTCTCCATCAGATCTGGCCGGCCTAGGCTGGACTACGTCACGCGTCGCGAATTCCTCCAGAACGGTATCCTGGGTATCCTCCTCAAGAATTGTCGCCTGGGTATCTGGAATGCCATATTCTCTTTGTTGAACAACAGGTTGGACATTACGAGACTGGGTTGATACCCCCGACCCGGTCAATAATTTCTCCATGGAATGCACTAGATTTTCCATGTTCTGGTAGCGGTCTTCTGCTTTCAAAGCCAGTGCTTTGATAAGGATCTTCTCAATTGCCTCTGGAAGATCAGGCACAAATTTAGTTGGACGCGGTAACGGCTCGGTCGCCTGCTTGAGCAGAATGGCTGCCGGCGTGTCGGCCGCATAAGGCTTGTGACCAGTGACCATTTCGTAGAACACCACGCCAAGTGAATATAGATCCGATTGTGGCGTAACATTCCCCATCCATTGCTCGGGGGCCATGTATTCGGGTGTGCCTACGCCAATGCCGGTGCCGGTCAGGGTGGTGGTTTCTTCACTCTCCAGTATTTTTGCAACTCCAAAATCCGAGAGCATCGGCTCGCCGGAGCGTGTAATCAGAATGTTCGACGGCTTGACATCCCGATGGATGACCCCTTGCTCATGGGCATATTGGAGTGCTCTCGCAATCGGCAGCAGGATGCTAGTTGCCTCCTGCCATTTCATTGGCTTGCCCAGGCGCTGCTTTAGAGTGCCGCTGGGCAGATATTCCATAACCAGGTATGGAGACCCATCGTATTCCCCATAATCGTATACTTTGACGATGTTCGGATGCGAAAGGCGACCCAAAGCCTTCGCCTCGCGCTCAAAGCGTTTCAACATTCGTTCCAAAACTTCAGTACCAAAGGCAGATTTTCGGATGACCTTTAACGCCACGTCTCGTTCCAAGCGCGTGTCGTAGGCTTTATAGACGGTTGCCATCCCACCCTCGCCGAGTTGCTCGAGGATGTGGTAGCGTCCGAGGGATTGACCGAG
>DYJM01000170.1 GCA_020723125.1 Acidithiobacillus ferrivorans | reverse complement strand
CGTTAGCCCGCTTACCATAGAACGTTCAGTCTAAACAAAGCAAAGGAGAAAGATATGCCTAAAAAACTTCGCGGATGTTTGATAGCCTTAGCCATTTTAATTGTGGGTGTAATCGTCGTGTATAACGGCGCCCGATGGAGTTATTACCAGGGCTGGTGGGGCAAAGATAATCCGATTGCCCGCTATCTCTGGCTTTGTGACGCGCCGCCAGGATTTGAACAAACGCTCTATCCTGAGAACGTCGAGATTTTGGTGCCCGCGTGTGAGGGAGTTGGCTCTGTTGAGTTTACTTCGGACAAACAATATTTGCGGGTGCGGACCACGGACTGGGTGGAGATTGCCACCGGGCACATCACGACTACGCGACCAAGTTATGTGCAATACATTACTAGATATAGATTGGATGAGGATAAAAATCGAATAACTATTTGGATTCACCTTGATACGCATGAAGTAATCACTACTCATCCAGATAGTGTAACTCTAGAAGAGTGTGGGAGAGATTATGACTTTAGGGAAGGTTTGTTCTCCGAGGATAGCCGGCGGCTTGCCCGACGCGATGGCATCTACGATGCTGCGAGTGGCGCAAAACTGTTGGACTATGGCCTGGGGTATGTCCAGGGGCAGGAGCAAACTCTAAGCAGTTTTTACCCATGCGCCTGGTTGCCTGATAATCAAGGTCTCATCCTCATTCCGCCTAGTTTGCCCTGGGGGCTGGAATTGTTGATCTTTTCATATTATGGGGAATATCTACCGCAGAGCAATTACCCGGTACCACAGCCGGTGCTGCAGTTCAATGTGCCGGAAGCCTATCGTTAACTACCAGTGACCAGGAGAAAGGACTATGTGGCGTAAACTCAGTTATGTGGTGGTTCTTGGTTTGTTCCTTGGAACAAGTGTTTTTTCGTCAACTTTGACTCCGGCGCAGGCCCAATCCGCGCCCACGGCGCCAGTCAGTTTTCCGCCAGAGTGTAGTGTACCCGCCGGCGCCGGTCGGGTCTTTTACCAACTCTGGCCTACCGCGGCCACCTTACCCTACGCCCTGTATCCCTGGGAAACCTCCGGTGGACAATGGCACACCGATGGCGCGGGCGCTGTGCTGCAAACCGGGACGGTGACGGGACGCAATGTGGCGTATGAGACCGTGCGCGACATCGGCGATGGCGTCATCGAAGGGTGTATGCAGTTCACCTCGGCGATCAGCGAAGTGGTACCCGGTGGCATTGTGTTTCGCTATCAGGACCCCAACAACGGCTATGGCGTCGGGTTTGCCCGGCAAGGCGGGCAGGTGGTGTTTGCCATCGGGCGCAGCGTGCGCGGCATTCCCCGGATGTTGGACGCGGTCACTGGTTACGATCCGGCGGCAGTGCATCACGTCAAGATCGTGTTGCGGGGCAGTCATATTCAGGTGTATCTGGATGGGGATGTCACACCCGTTTTCGACATCCGGGATACCTCGTTTGCTTCGGGCAAGATCGGCTACATCACCTACAGTTCCACGGCTATCTTTGGTCCCCTGTGGGCAGACCTGGATTGTAGCGCCTTTGCCTCAGATTTGTCACCGATTGGGCAGGCGGTACTGAGCGTACTAGAGAATCCGGCCTTTTGCAGTAACCAGTACCAGGATTTGACCATCATCCAGGATGTGGATGCGGGGCAGGATGCTTTCGCGAAGATGGCGGCGGCAATTGCTAACGCGAAGTATGAAGTAGATTTGGCAACACTGACTTGGGCCCCATCTATGCAGCCAGGATACCAACCGGAACAACAAGCTGGTAACATTATCCTGCAAGGAATCGATCCCTACAACAGTGGTCTTAAGGAACTTTACCGCCGGGTGGTTAAGAATCCCCAAAACTACCCGGAAGGGATGCGGGTACGCATTTTGATTGGGAACGATCTAGGTCAGACGCAGAATAATGTGCTAAGTGCGCTACAAAGCATCACCGGGACTGCGTCGGCTACCACCGTCGGGATTCCCGTATACCAAGAGTTCAGTCTGGGGGATGATACTATCACTTGGCAAATCGAAGTCGCCACCTTTCGGAATAGGTTTGAGTCTTTCCAATATAGCCACACCAAACTGTTGGTGGTGGATGGGCGCACCGTCATCGCTGGTGGCTATAATCCTCATAACTATTACACTGGAATTGGCACCTTTCGCCCAGATCTGGGGTTACAAGTACGCGGCATAGCCGGCTTCGAGGCCTTGACCGTGTTTGATTCACTCTGGTATGGCGCGCGGTTATATTCCAGTTCCCCATCATTGCCGGTTGATCCGTTCTGGCCTTATCCTTACTCAATTGCCCACGCGCCGCAAGTCTGGAGCCATACTGTAACCACCGACACGGCGGTGTTCTCTCTCTACCGTGATTCCATGAACAAGACCTCGGACAATGCTATCCTCGCGGCTTTGAATGCCGCCAGCGCCACGATTGATCTGACGCAAGCCTCGTTTACCAGCG
>DYJM01000048.1:8994-16809 GCA_020723125.1 Acidithiobacillus ferrivorans | reverse complement strand
TCGCGAGGTGATGAACATGTATCACGGCCATAAATTTTCCAGAAATACGCTTATTGTCGCAGCCGCCATGCTCGGTTTATCGCCACTGGCCCATGCCGCCAACTGGTTTGAGTTGCAGGGAATTTCTCCTGCCAAGGCCCCGTTGTTTGGCGTTTCGGGATTTATTGAGCCGAGTCTTTATGCGCAACCCGGCCATGAAGACAGCCTTGAAAAAAATCAGATTCCGCATATTGATCTCATAGCTCCAGAATTTTCGCAAAGCACTACTGCTAACATCCTGCGGGCGCGAATCATGTTGCGCGGAAACCTGAATAAGCATATTTCCTATTTTTTTGGTGGGGAGTTTGGTGATAATGGTTTTACGCATGTGCGTGGCGGTTATCAACCCGGTCTCATTGATGGGCATTTTACCTTCAGTTATATTCCGGGAGCCAGAATTGAAGCGGGCCTTATTCGTGCCCCAAGTGCCGAAGGAGCCATGCAAGGGTTCATGAGTTATAACTTTGTATTGTCTCCAACTGTTATTGGCCAACTCGTTCAGCAAAGAATGTACAATTCAAGTAATCCTTATTCCATCAATCCAAAACTTCACGCCTATTTAATTGATGGTAAAAATACTTTGGGAGTCAACGGATATCGTTATCCCGGCGTCATGGCTTTTGACTGGTTCCGTAACGGTCACTGGGAATTTACCTACGGCGCCATGATTGGAATGTTTGGAACGGTGGCCGCTGGCAATCAATCCAGCAGTCCTATGTATGCAGCGCGCCTGCAGGAAGCTTATATATTTGGAGGAAAAGGGCCCTTCCGCAGCGATGTGCAGGCGGGTGTCTGGTATCAACATGCCAGTCCAGAATTGAACGGCACCAGCTACAGCATGAATCGCTATGGGGTGGACATCCAGTATCTGCAGGGATATATGCACCAATGGGGCCGGCAATTCCGCTTTCAGTATATCAGAGGTTCGGGCTGGATTTCGGCCCCTGCTGCTTTTAGTAGCGCCCCTGGCCTGCTCCCGCCACTGACCAATACTCAACTTTACCCCGGCAGTCAGAACACGGCTAATGGTTACACGCTGGAAGCTGGCTTGTTTTTGACCAAGCATATCGAAGCGAATTTACGTTATGACTATTACGACCGCTTGCCCAATGATCCGGCACAGCAACGCATATTCAAAACCTGGGCTATTGGTCTGCAGTATCACTTCACGCCACTGACCAAAATCATGGCTGGTTACTACTTCCGGACGCTGGATGTACCGCATCAGCCTAATCCTGCTGCGGATAGTATTTCCGATGCCGTGGATAATGAATTTGCCATGCAGGCGATGATTGCCTTTTGATGAAGATAATGAGGAGATGGTGATGTTATTGAAAAACTTTTTGAAGGTGGCTGTATTAGCCAGCGCTTTGCCGGTGATGGGCATGTTGGGCATGACCACGGCCTCGGCCAATGTCGATTCGGCCAATGTTTCGATGCTCCATGATTTTCATTTTAATCACCCCACTTTTATTCATGACTTGCCTTTTGCCGAGCATCATGTGGTGATCCAGGTCAGTCAGGATAATCCGGCCCGCTGGAATCTTACCCTGAATAATGCGCAGAACCTGCTCAATTATTTTGGTCAGGAGAAGGTTCAGATTGTTGTTGTGGCATTTGGGCCGGGCATCAAAATGTATCTTCCCAACAGCCCGGTGGCGAGTCGCATTGCGGCGATTAATTCCGAGGGCGTGGAGTTTGATGTGTGTCATAACAGTATGGAAGCCTTCAAGAAGAAAACCGGCCATCTTCCCAAGCTGGATCCCTCTGTGGTTATTGTGCCGGCAGGCATCGTCCGCATCATGCAACTGGAGCACGCCGGCTTCAGCTATATCAAACCCTGATATCCTTTTACGATCGTTCTTCCGTCCTTAGGATGCGAAAGACAGCTTGCTGTCTATGCATCCTTTTTTAATCGATCAATCATAAATCTATCCATCCAGAAATTTTATTGCATGCGACTACGGCTGGTCACTGCGGCCACGATTTGTTTATAATGGGCGGTTTGAATCGGCAGCCCTGTGCAGGTATGTGTCTGCGCAGTGCATTGGGCACGGTGCTGCTGATGGTTGTTCATTTGGGGTATTACGATAGACGCATTACCAAAAGAGAAACTGATTGATGACTTGAAGGACCGCTACGCTTGTCCTGTGGCCGAATATGACGAGGGACTGGTTGCATCGCAGGCAATCCTCCGCCGCCTGGACGTGGACACTCTGAGGCACGAGTTATGGTTACCTGTAGCCTGGACGGCGGAAAGTGCCGAAGTCATAGTCTGTACGCCGGATGATCCCGCTTTGCTGGCGCATATCCGGCAAACCCTTGGCGTTGAAAACCTTACTTTCAGGGTCGCCACGCGCCCCGACCTCATTCGTCTGATTGAAAACAGTGCTGATCTGAATGACGATTTTCCCGTTTATGGCGGGCGTACGCCACTGGCTAAAGTCCGTACCTATCTGGCCGGAGAACGCACCCGCTACTCCGCGCAACGGACCCGTTTTGCGCGCAGCCGCACTGGGCTGGCTTTGGCACGCACGGGGGTCGCGTTGACCAGTATTGGCGTCGCCTTTTTGCGCCTGTTTGGTGGTGGGGCCTGGTTGTTTTTTGAAATCCCACTTCTGGTTTTCGGGATTTTGGCCATGATAGACGGCCTGCTCTGGTATCTGCCGGCGCGTCAGGAGTCGCGTGCCATCAAAACCTATCTCCCCTACGCGGTTCCCGAAAACTATTCAGCCCTGAATGTGATTGATCCGGGCGGGCAGATGGCATTTCGCCGCAGTCCGGTGGTTGCGGGGGCTGCCGAGCTGCGCGTGGCCTGGGATGCACTTTCTCCGGTCGAGAGGCGGCGTTTCCTGGCGAATGACCGGACCAATCTCGCCGAAGAACGCACCATTCTGGCCTATCTGCGGACGATGATGGCCAAGGCGCGGACAGGACTCGCCTTTGCCCGGACCGGTGTGGCTTTTGCAGCCATCGGCATTGGCTTCATCCGCAAATTCCCTGCCGGTCCCTGGTCGATTTTTGACTGGAGTCTGATTGCGATTGGTCTTTTCATGCTGGTAGAGGGGTTTCTCTGGTATCAACCCGGGCGGGATGCCGCCAATCGTGCGCTGGAAGCGGTAAGTAATGCCCATGGTAAACGCGGGCCTTGGGATCTCATTTTTCCCTCCTTATGCCTTTATACCCACAAAATCGATCCGGTCATCGAGGCCAATGCCGAGCAGGCGCGCCCGGGTGTTTTTGCAACTACCGGTCTGGCACTGGAGCGCACCACCCTTGCGGATAAACGCAATGTCATGTCGCGGCTGCGGACGGTCATGGCCCGGGCGCGCACTGGCATGGCTTTCATCCGCACCGGCTTCAGCATCATGACCGTGGGCGCGGGACTTTATATTTATTTCGAATTTACGGGCCATGTAGACATCCTCTGGACGGTTTTTGATGCCCTGTTGGTGATCATTGGCCTGTATCTCATTGTCGATGGCCTGCGCTGGTATCTGCCGGCAGAGCGGGTCAAGCGCAGTTCAGCACTTATCGACGGTAGTTTTGAAATTGCCGATGCCGATTACAGTCAACCGAAAAGCGCCTGGAAGCGCAGCCATTATCCGCATGAACACTGAAATATCTCCCTATTATTCCCTGGTTGAGCAGGGCATTCTGAGTGAAGCCCTGCTCCAGATGGCATTACGCAGTGCCGCCAAGCGTGGCATCGACGCCGAACGCATCTTATTGAAGGAATTGGCCGTGACGCGCTGTGCCTTGCTGGATGCGTTGGCCCGGCATTATGACTGCGCCTTCACGCAATATGATGAGCGCCTGCCCGTCCCGCAGTTGTTTGCCGGGCTGGATGGCAAGGTGCTGCTTGCCGGAGAGTGGTTTCCCATCCGGCAGATGGGGGACACGGTGATCATTGCGGCTGCTGATCCGCACAACCCGAGTATGCGTGCCCAGGTTCAGGAATTGATCCCGGCTCAACATTACGAATTTCGTGTCGCGCTCAAAGAAGACATCCGCTGGTACATACAGGACTACAAGCATGCCGAGGCGCCCTTGCTCATTGGCATTGAGCGCACGGGCCTGGCCTATTGGCGCAACACCATGGCGCACTGGCGCACCAAGCTGGCCGCCCACCGTACCGCCCATGCCCGCGCCCGGACGGCCATGAAGTTGCTGCGCTGGGGCCTTGCCATGGTAGCGCTTGCCAACGTGCTGTCCAAAGTCACCCACAACGACCTCTCACCTTACCACCTGCCGATTTTGTTGGTCGGCATTGTCCTGGCCCTGATCGGCTTGTTCGATTATCTGCAAGTGCGTGGCAGCCGCATGGATTTACCCTGCCAAAGCGCCTTGATTGATATTACGACCGAGAACGTGCGCTTTACCGATCGTTATCACCTGCCTGAAGCCCCGGTTGAGGCGGAGGATGACAGTGCCCTGGCCAGGCTGGCGGCGGCCATTCCCCATTACTGTTCGATTTTGCGCCCGGTTCCGGCCAGCAAGGAGCGCACCCATCTGGCCCGCGAACGCAATATGCTCGCCGCTCAGCGCACCATTGCCGCCAGTCACCGCGCCTCCTACGCGCGCGCCCGAACCGGGTTATCGCTGATCCGCACCGGGGTGGCATTTATCGGTCTGGGCCTGGCCCTGCACAAAATCCTGGGTGCAACACCCTACAGCTTTACCGATTATATTCTGATTGCTGCGGGCTGCCTGATGCTGCTGGATGGTTTGTTCTGGTATCTGCCTGCGCGCCGCCTCAAATATGGCTTGGGACGCGACATCAAGCCCTAGGCCTAATCCAGGGTGAGGCGCTGATCAGCTGGTGCTGACATGCACCAGGCCGGGGAAAAGCGCAGCCAGGCCATTGGCAATGAAGGTGACGGCAATGGCGGCCAGGACCAGCCCGAATATTCGGGTGGATATGTTGATGCCGGTTACGCCCAGACGCCGTGACAATGGCCGGGCCAGGCGCAGCGCCGCGTAGGCGACTCCGGCAATGATCAGGATGTCCAGAATCAATAGCCCGCTGGCAAACCAGGAAGCATTTTTATGATGGGCAATAATCACCGTAATCATGGTGCCCGGACCGGCCATCAGGGGAATGGCCAGTGGTACCACGGCTACTGCTTCCTTGCTCATGCCCTCGGCCGTTTCTTCCGGAGTGTGGCGGTAACGGCTGGATTTTGCCTGTAACATGTTGAAGGCCAGCAACATCAGGACCATGCCTCCGGCTACCTGAAAGGCGGCGATACTGATGCCAAAAAACTGAAGAATGTACTCACCCAGAAAAGCGGCGATGAGCAACACGATGGCGACGGATCTGGAAGCCAGTTTGATGGTGGCCAGTTGCTGGGCCGGATCTTCGTCAGCCGTCAAGGCAATGAAAATGGGAATGGCCCCGATGGGATTCAGAATGGCGAGCAGGGCAATCAGGGTTTGCAGGGCGTTATGCAGTTCAGGCGCGATGGACATGTAAAATTACCGTGACAGACTGTGCAGTACACAGAACGCTTGAAAAATGGTGCCTGAAGACGTATTTAATAGGCGCATTCAGTTACAACCTAATACGGAGTCGATACGATGCCAACTTATGAGTATGTATGCAAGGACTGTGGACATCATTTGAGCGTGGAACAGCGCATGAGTGATGCTCGCCTGATCGATTGTCCGGCCTGTGGCAAGCCGAGTCTGGAGCGGCAGCTCAGTGCTGGCGCTTTTGCGTTGAAGGGGTCCGGCTGGTATGAGACAGATTTCAAAGGGAGTAAGGGTGGCTCGACCAAAAGCGAAGCCGCCGCCGCGCCCGCTTGCCCAGGCGGCAGTTGCGCCTGTCATTGACGCCACGCCTGCAGCGGGGCTAGATTGTGCGCGGGCCGCCGGTCGGGCGGCCTTTTGTTATTTGATGACGGAATTTGACATGACTACACGGGACGCAGCATGCGGACACATTATTGCAATGGCATAAACGAAAACCTGATCGGACAGACCGTGCGTCTCTGTGGATGGGCTCAACGCCGTCGTGATCACGGCGGTGTGGTTTTCATTGATCTCAGGGACCGGGAAGGGCTGGTTCAGGTGGTTGCTGATCCTGATCAGGCGGAAGCCTTCGCGGCGGCTAATGAATGCCGGAGCGAGTTTGTTTTGAGGGTCGAAGGGGTGTTGCGGGCCCGCCCTGCGGGTACGGAAAATCTACACATGCCCAGCGGCAAAGTCGAACTCATGGCGACGCGCATCGAGATTCTGAACCGCTCCGAGCCGGTTCCCTTTCCTCTGGATGAAGAGGACATTGCCGAAAACCTGCGTCTCAAATATCGCTATCTGGATTTGCGCCGCCCGCAAATGCTGGGACGCCTGCGTTTGCGCCATCAGGTCACCAGCTACGTGCGCCGTTATCTGGACAGTGGCGGTTTCATGGATGTCGAGACGCCGGTTCTGACCCGCTCCACCCCGGAGGGCGCCCGCGATTATCTGGTCCCGTCCCGAACCCAGCCGGGTCATTTTTTCGCCTTGCCGCAAAGTCCCCAGTTGTTCAAACAACTGCTGATGGTCGCGGGTATTGATCGTTATTATCAGATTACCAAATGTTTTCGTGATGAAGACTTGCGCGCCGACCGGCAGCCGGAATTTACCCAGATTGATATAGAAGCCTCTTTTGTGGATGAAGAAGCCGTCATGGGCATTGCTGAACCGATGATTCGGGGCCTGTTTGCGGAAGTGCTCGGTATTGATCTGCCCAATCCTTTCCCACGCATGACCTACGCGGAGGCCATGCAGCGTTTTGGCGTGGATCGCCCCGATTTGCGCAATCCCCTGGAGCTGACCGAGCTCAGCGACCTGATGCGCAGCGTGGAGTTCAAGGTATTTCGGGAGGCCGCCGAGCGCCCACGGGGCCGCGTCGCCTGTCTGCGGGTTCCCGGTGGTGCCCAGCTCAGTCGTGCACAAATTGATCAATACACCCAGTTTGCGGCCATTTATGGGGCCAAGGGTCTGGCCTGGATCAAAATCAACGCGCTGGATCAGGGTGCCGAAGGGCTCCAGTCGCCCATTGTCAAATTTCTTGCCCCAGAGGTGCTGCAGGAAATTCTCCGGCGTAGTGGCGCGGCTGTCGGCGACATTCTCTTTTTCGGCGCCGACAGTGCCAAGGTGGTCAACGAGGCGCTGGGGAATTTGCGCAACCGCGTCGCGGCTGACCTGAATTTGCTGGAAGGCGAATGGCGACCCGTATGGGTAACAGATTTTCCCATGTTTGATTACGACGAGAAGGATAATAGCTGGACTTCCACCCATCATCCATTTACGGCACCGCAAAGCGCACATCTGGAGAGTCTGGCGGAAAATCCGGGGGCAGCATTGGCCCGCGCCTATGATCTGGTGCTGAACGGCAATGAAATTGGTGGCGGCAGCATTCGTATTCATCAGGAAAAAGTTCAGGAAAAAGTGTTTGCGGCCCTGGGCATTGGCGCCGAAGAAGCGCGGGATAAATTCGGCTTCCTGCTGGACGCCCTTCATTATGGTGCGCCACCCCATGGCGGCCTGGCTTTCGGGCTGGATCGTCTGGTCATGCTCATGTCCGGCGCGGACACCATTCGCGATGTCATTGCTTTTCCCAAAACCCAGAAAGCCGGTTGTCTGTTGACCGAGGCCCCCGGCGTAGTGGCCGACAAGCAATTACAGGAACTGGGTATCCGCCTGCGTCCCGGAGTAGGAGTCGATGTTCAAAATTCCTGAGTCCATTCTGGTCATGATCTACTCCGGTGAGCAGGTTCTGTTGCTGGAGCG
>DYJM01000048.1:0-8894 GCA_020723125.1 Acidithiobacillus ferrivorans | reverse complement strand
TTCCACAACTGCGTCATCAGGAGCATGTGAACTTTGCCTGGTTGCCGGCGGTCGAAGCGGCCCGGCGGACCGGATCGTGGACCAACCGGGATGCGATTTATCGCCATTTTGGCGCGCGCCTTGACGCACAGCAGGCGGCTTCGTAACGTAAGGAACATTTTGCACGCGCAACAGCGCCTGAGAGGCTGGTTATGGGTGTAGAGACAGTGATGGTGCAGGGGTTGCGGCGCAGTGAAGCAGCCGACCTGGATACCCGCATTCGCCGGGCAAAAGCCGCTTTGGGAAAACGTGCGGTTATTCTCGGGCATCATTACCAGCGCGAAGAAGTGTATCGTCATGCCGATTTCCATGGGGATTCCTTGCAGTTATCCCGGGCGGCAGCCGAGCAGGAAGCGGAATTCATTGTTTTTTGCGGTGTACACTTCATGGCCGAAGTGGCGGATATTCTCAGTCGTCCCGATCAGGCCAGCATTCTGCCCGATCTGAACGCCGGTTGTTCCATGGCCGACATGGCTGATATGCCGCAGGTCCAACGCGCCTGGGACGAGCTCGCGACGGTGCTGGATGTGGAGACGGAAATCACCCCGGTCACCTATGTGAACTCATCGGCTGCCCTCAAGGCCTTTTGCGGGGCGCATGGTGGTACGGTCTGCACTTCTTCCAATGCCCGCAAGGTGCTCGAATGGTCCTTTCGGCAGCGCCCCAAGGCCTTGTTTTTCCCCGATCAGCATCTCGGCCGCTGGACCGGGCACCAGTTGAACATCCCCTTGCGGGATATGCCGGTTTGGGACCCGGCGCTGCCCCTGGGCGGATTGACGCCCGAGGAAATCCGCCGTGCCCGGATTTTGCTCTGGAAGGGGCATTGCTCCGTGCACCAGATGTTCCAGCCCGCGCATATTGAGCGCTGGCGCCGGGAACACCCTCAGGGGCAGGTCATCGCCCACCCCGAGTCGGCCTTTGAAGTCTGTCAGATGTCCGATGCGGTCGGGTCTACGGATTTTATTTTGCGCACAGTCAAAGCCTCCCCCGCTGGCAGTGAATGGCTGGTCGGTACCGAAATCAATCTGGTGACCCGTCTGGCTGATGAAGTACGGGCAGAAGGGAAAAGTGTGGAATTCATGTCGCCCATGGTGTGCATGTGTTCCACCATGTTCCGCATTGATCCCGAGCAGTTGGCGGTGACCTTGGAAAATCTTCTGGAAGGGCAAGTGCGCAACCGGATTCAGGTCGAGCCGGAAACGGCGGCCCAGGCGCGTCTGGCCCTGGAACGCATGCTGACGGTGTCCTGACGGCCGCCATGTCCTCTGTCGCTGTGCAGCCAGCTGATGCGATGGGCGAATGGTCGCTGACCCAGCGCAGTCTGCATGGTCTGCTGACGGCCTATCTGCGCTTATATCAGGGCGCCCATTGGGAGCACAGTACGGTACCGGCTGAGGGCGCGGCGATTCTGGTGTGTAATCATGTGTCGGTGCTGGATCCCCTGCTGCTGGTCGCCAGCAATCAACGCGTGGTGTCCTTTCTGGTAGCTCAGGAATACTATGCCAATCCATGGATGCGCCAGTTGCTGGAGCAAACCTACAGCATTCCGGTGCGTCGGGACCGTCGTGATGTGCGGGCACTGTTGCAGGCGCGCCAGGTTCTTGAAGAGGGTCGGGTACTCGGCATTTTCCCCGAGGGCGGCATCAATCGCTCGGAGACCCGGAAAGGAGTTGCCTGGTTGGTGCGCGAAAGTGCCGCACCGGTGGTGCCTGCCCATGTCGGCGGCGCCCGGCAGGGTGCTTCTGACTTGCGGACCTGGTTGCGGCGCCAGCATCCCCTGTTACGCTATGGGGTGCCCCTGCATTTTCATCGTGATGCTGACGCCGCCGAAGTCCTGGGGGCGACCATGAGCGCCATTGCCACACTCGCATGACGGCATCCTTGTCTTTGCGTTATCATGGCCGATATTTCACCAGAATAAGTCAGTTATGGAAGCAAGGAGTGGGTTATGTCCGGGCATAGTAAATGGTCCACCATCAAATTCAAGAAGGCACTGAAAGACGCCAAACGCGGCAAAATTTTTACCCGCCTGATTCGCGAAATTACCGTTGCGGCGCGCACCGGGGGCGGAGATCCGGGCAGTAATTCCCGACTGCGTCTGGCTCTGGACAAGGCTTATGGGGCCAACATGACCAAAGACACCATTGAGCGCGCCGTCAAACGCGGCACGGGCGAGCTGGAAGGCGTGGATTACGAGGAAGTGACCTACGAGGGCTACGGCCCTGCGGGTGTGGCCATTCTGATTGAGACCATGACCGACAACAAGGTTCGTACCGTCGCGGAAATCCGCCATATATTCTCCAAACGCGGCGGTAATATGGGAACCGCCGGTTCCGTTGCCTATCAGTTCAAAAAGCAGGGCTTGATTGTTTTTCCCGGCGATGCTGATGAGGACAAAATTCTCGAAGCGGCGCTGGAAGCAGGGGCCGAAGACGTGGTCAATGAAGGTGAGCGCATCGTCGTCTATACGGCGGCCACGGACTTGCACAGTGTGGTCCAGGCACTGGAAGCTGCCGGTTTGCAGCCGGAAGAAAGCGAATTGACCATGATTCCGGAAAATACCATTGAGGTGAGTGGAGAAGAGGCAGAAAAACTGCTGCGTCTCATCGACTTTCTGGAAGAAAATGATGACGTGCAAAATGTGTACGCCAACTATGAAATCAGCGATGAGGAAATGGCCCGCCTGGAAGCCGCATCCTGAATTTTCCAGTCCAATCGGAAACAGCCTTGCGCATCATCGGCATTGATCCGGGCTCTTTGCGCACCGGCTATGGCATCATCGAGTCGGATGCGCGTGGCGAGTTGCGGCATGTGGCCCATGGCTGCCTGAATGTGGCTGGCCGGCCGTTTCTGGAGCGCATCGGTGCCATCTACCGGGATCTGGCGCAGGTGCTGGCCGAGCATCGACCCGATACAGCAGCCATTGAGCAGGTTTTCATGGCTCGTAATGCGGATTCTGCCCTGAAACTGGGCCAGGCCCGGGGTGCGGCGCTGGTGGCACTGCTGGAGGCGGGGCTGCCGGTAGAAGAATACACCGCCCTGCAAATCAAAAAAGCGTCGGTGGGAGCTGGACATGCAGACAAGGCGCAAGTTCAGAGCATGGTGCGCTGGCTGCTTCATCTGGACGAAAATCCCCAGGGCGATGCGGCTGACGCCTTGGCTTGTGCCATTTGTCATGCTCACCATGCCCGGACCCAGCAGCGTTGGCAGGCGGCCGGGCATGTCTGATTTCTTCGTTCCGGAAAGGGGGCAGCGATGATTACCTCATTGCGCGGGACCATTCTGCAGAAGCGTCCACCCTGGCTCTGGCTGGAAGTCCAGGGGGTAGGTTATGAGCTGGAAATGCCCCTGTCCAGCTTCTACCAGATGGCAGACGCGGGCGACACCCTGTTGGTGCATACCCATCTGACCATTCGCGAAGATGCCCATCTGCTCTATGGGTTTATGAGCGTGGCTGAGCGCGATACTTTTCGTCTGCTGATTCGTGTCAACGGTATTGGTGGCAAAGTGGCACTGGCCTGCCTCTCGGGTCTGTCAGCAGAAAAGCTCGGTCAAGCGGTGGCGGAAGGCAATGTGGCACAACTCACGGCCATTCCCGGTATTGGTCCGAAAACCGCAGAAAGACTGGTGGTCGAGCTACGCGATAAAATGGGTGGAATCAGCAGCTTGCCTGCCAGCAAAGCGATGTCGGCTGATCCGCGCCAGGAAGCTATTGCAGCACTCCTGACATTAGGTTATAAGCCTGCACAGGCCAGTCAGACGATTGGCAACCTGGGCGATGGATTGAGTCTTGAAGACCTGATCCGTCAGGCTTTGCAACAACTTTCACGCCATTGATTTTATGGAACCCGCCAGCATCGCGATGGTCACAACCCCATGATGGACAGAGGCCCTCTCAATCCCCAGGAAACCCGCAGCGACGCAGTGGATCGTGCCCTGCGCCCGCGTTTGCTGGCGGATTATATTGGCCAGGCACGGCTCCGCGAAACCCTTAGTCTCTATATTGATGCGGCCAAAGGGCGTGCTGAAGCCCTGGACCATGTCCTGCTCTTCGGCCCCCCCGGCCTTGGAAAAACCACCCTCGCGCACATTATTGCCCAGGAAATGGGTGCGGGCCTGAAAGTCACCTCGGGACCGGTTCTCGATAAGCCGGGAGATCTGGCCGCCATTCTGACCAATCTGCAGCCTCATGATGTGTTATTTGTCGATGAAATTCATCGCCTCAGCCCCGTGGTCGAAGAAATTCTCTATCCGGCGCTGGAAGATTATGAGCTGGATATTTTGATTGGTGAGGGCCCTGCCGCCCGTTCCATTAAAATCAGCCTGCCGCCCTTCACCCTGATCGGGGCCACCACCCGGGCGGGCTTGCTCACCTCCCCGTTGCGCGACCGATTTGGCATCAGTTTTCATCTGGAATTTTACAGTGACGCAGAGTTGACCCAGATTGTGACCCGTTCGGCCAATATTCTGGGGACTACCCAGGATTTGCGGGGCGCCCAGGAAATCGCCCGGCGTGCCCGGGGAACCCCGCGCATTGCCAATCGCCTGCTGCGGCGGGTACGGGATTTTGCCCAGGTGCGCGGCAACGGAAAAATTGATCAAGACACCGCAGAGGCCGCGCTGACCTTGATGGAAGTCGATCAGCATGGTTTTGACGGTCAGGATCGTAAGCTACTGCAAGCCGTCATCGAGCGTTTTGCCGGCGGTCCGGTGGGGGTGGAAAGTCTCGCCGCAGCCATTGGTGAAGAGCGCGGAACCATCGAAGATGTGCTGGAGCCCTTCCTGATCCAGCGCGGTTACCTGATCCGTACGCCGCGTGGACGCTGCGCTACCGAGCTGAGTTATCTGGCCTTGGGTTTACCGATACCCAAGGCTGGCGGGGGACTTTTCGATGCACTCTGATACGGATGACAGCGTGTTTCAGGTCCGCGTTTATTATGAAGATACGGATCATGGTGGGGTGGTGTATCATGCCAACTACTTACGCTTCATGGAGCGCGCCCGTACCGAAATGCTGCGCGAAAAAGGATATGAACTGGATGAACTGGAACGCGATCCAGGCATTTTGTTTGTGGTGCGGCGAGTGCACCTGGATTTCCGTGCCCCGGCTCGTTTTAATGACCTGCTTCAGATAAAATCGACCATCATTCACAAGACCCCGGTTCGTATGCATTTTCAACAAGATATTGCGGTGAAGGAAAAGCACTTGTGCAGTGGCGAGGTGGAAGTGGTCTGCCTGGAAGCCGAGACTTTTCGTCCCCACGTCATTCCTGCAGAACTTCTGCAGGCCTTTCCCCTCAGTGTTCACCCGTGAGATTTTATGGATCCTCAAACTGTCACCCATCCCGCAGCTTCTCTTTCCGTAGCCCACCTGGTACTGAATGCCAGTCCTGTTGTCCAGATCATCCTGGTACTTCTGGTCATCGCCTCCATTGCTTCCTGGACCATCATTTTTGAAAAATGGGCGGTATTTGCTGGTGCCTTCAAGGCCCTGACCCGTTTCGAGAAACGCTTCTGGAGCGGTGGTGAAATGAGCCAGATTTATCAGCATGTTTCCGGCAACACCAATCTGGAAACCGGAGCCGGCAGCATTTTCTGTGCGGGTTATGAAGAATTTCAGCGGCAGCGCGGCAAAATTCGTCCCAGTGATGCCCTCGATGCCGCCCGCCGCGCCATGCGTGTGGCCCAAATGCGCGAGGTGGGCCGTCTGGAAAATCGTCTGGCTTTTCTGGCCTCGGTGTCTTCGGTCAGCCCCTTCGTCGGCTTGCTGGGCACCGTCTGGGGCATCATGACCGCTTTCATGCATATTGGTGTCGCAGGGCAGGCCACCCTGGCGACCGTCGCTCCCCCGGTTGCCGAAGCCCTCATTGCTACGGCGGCTGGTCTTTTTGCGGCCATTCCGGCAACGGCTGCCTACAACCGCTACATTCACAAACTGGACAAGCTGGATGCCCAGTATGAGGTGTTCATGGATGAGTTCACCAACATCCTGCATCGTCAGGTACCCGAGACCAGGTCATGAAAAGAAGGCGTTTGATGGCGGAAATGAACGTCGTTCCATATATCGACGTGACCTTGGTGCTGTTGGTGATTTTTATGCTCTCGGCGCCGCTCCTGACCCAGGGTGTGAATGTGAATCTGCCTAAGGGCGTCACTAAACCGGTCTCGGACAAAACCCCGCCGGTGCTGATTTCCGTAACGCGGCAAGGGAGCATTTCCGTTCAGTTCAAAGGCAGTCACAGTTCGGTGGCGCTGGATGATCTGGCTAAGGATGTGCGCCATATTGCCGATTCCAGTCATGGTCAGGTGCAGGTACTGGTAGGTGGTGATGCCCATGTGGATTATGGCAAGGTCATGGCCGTGATGGCACGGCTGCAGGAAGCCGGTATTTCCCATGTCGGCCTGCTGACCCGCCCGGAGGGCCATTGAAAGAGCGTCAGCCTTTTTGGCCTTTGCTTCTGGCCATTATTCTCAATGCGGCCATACTGTTTATCCTGTTCTGGAGTTTTCATCTACAGGTGCCACCGAGCAGTGGCAACAAACCCATGCAGGCCCAACTGAGCAGCAGTATGCCTGCGGCCGTCATGCCTGCTCCGGTTCCGCAACCGGCACCTGCCCCTCAGCCTGCACCCAGACCGGAACCTAAACCCGTTCCTGTTCCGAAGCCAACTCCCAAGCCGGAGCCCAAACCGGTGACGCCGCCACCACCTACTGCGGCGCAACTTGCCGCTGAACAGGCGGCCAAAGCTGAACAAGCAGCCAGACAGAAGGCGGCACAAATTGCGGCGGCACGCGCGGCGCAGGAAAAGCATGCCGAAGAGCTGGCCGCACGGCAAAAAGCCGCTCAAGAGGCCAAGGCTGCGGCCGAAAAAGCCGCTCAGGAAAAAGCTGCGGCCAGAAAGGCAGCCGAGGAAAAAGCCGCTCAGGAGAAGGCCGCTCAGGAGAAGGCCGCGCAACAGGCTGCCGCTAAAGCCGCCGAGGAAAAAGCAGCGGCGGCCCGCGCCGCAGAACTCAAAAAACAACTGGCGGCCCAGGCGGCCCAAGCAGCGGCTGCCGCACGCGCCAAAGCCTTGCAGCAGCGCATGGCCGAAGCAAAGGCCAAGTTGCAGGCTGAAGCCAACATGGCCGCTGCCCGCGCCCAACAGGCCTCGGAAAATCAGCGGATGCTGGGTATGCTGATGAACACCATAAAAACCCAGGTGTCGGAGCGCTGGGTTCCAGTATCTTCTTCGGCCCTTGCTTGTGAAATACAGATACGCCTTGGACCCCAGGGACAACTGCTAGGCACCCCTGTCGTTATTCGATCCAGTGGCGATGCCCACTTCGATCATTTGGTGATTGCTGCCGTGGAAGCTGCTGCACCTTTTGTTCCTCCGATTGGTCTGCCTTATTCAACCTTTGATACACCTATCAACCTCAAAATGAACGCGGAGGATCTCAATCATGGCTAAACGCTTCTGGGCTTTGGCCCTGTTCCTGCTGGCTTCAGCATTTGTGCTGCCCGCACAGGCCGCCCTCACCGTAGAAATCACCAAAAGCGTGGCTTCGGCCCTGCCCATTGCCATACCTTCTTTTGGTCCAGGCGTACCCGGACAGCCTTCAGTAGCCGATGTGGTCCGCAATGATTTGCGTCACAGTGGTTTGTTTCGGGTAATTGAGCCAGCGGGCTATCCCAGTGATCCCCGCGCCCCGGGAGCCGTCAAGGCTTCCGAATGGACTGCCGTGGGCGCTACCGGTCTTGCGGTGGGTTCGGTGCAGCCTCTGAATGGCGGTTTTGCAGTTACTGTTTATGTATACAATGTCAGCACCGGGCAGGAGTTGACGGCGCGGCGTTTCACCTGTTCGGCCGCTGAATTGCATATGACCGCGCATCACGTCGCCGATGTCATTTATCAGGCTTTCACCGGACAACCCGGTCCCTTTGCCAGCCGTATTGCCTATGTGCGGCAGACCGGTAATACCTATGAATTGCTGGTGGCTGAATCAGATGGCTGGAATCCGCATCCCATTGTTCGGGGCATCATGCCGGTATTTTCGCCGGTCTGGTCACCCAACAATCACCGTCTGGCTTATGTCACCTATGCCAATGCCCGCGCCATCATTTACGTGCAGGATCTGGCTACAGGACAGCGTCAATCCATCGCGCCGGGTGGTGAAATTGTCAGCGCTCCGGCTTTTTCACCCAATGGTCAGGAAATTGCCTACGCACGCTCCTCGGGCGGACATACCGAGCTGTATGTGGTCAATCTGCAGACCGGGCAGCGGCGGCAATTGACCAATGATGATGCCATCAATACATCGCCTACCTGGTCACCCAATGGCAGTCAGATTGTGTTTGTTTCGGATCGCGCCGGCGGCCCGCAGATTTATGCCATGAATGCCAATGGCGGCAACATCCATCGCCTGACTTACAGCGGTGGCTATAATGCCGGACCCGAATATTCACCCACGGGAAATGCCATCGCCTTTATTCATCGCACGGATGGTGTTTATGCCTTGGCCGTGATGGATCCCAACGGCAGCGGCCTGCGGGTGCTGGATGCCCAGGGCAACTGCGATCATCCGAGTTTCGCGGGTAATGGTCAGATGATTTTGTATGGCACCCATCGGGGTGGCCGCAAGGTTCTGGCAGAAGTCAGTCTGGATGGTAAAACCATGGCCATATTGCACAGTGACGTCGGTCAGGACAGCCAGCCCGCCTGGTCACGGTAGACGAAACCGGCACTCTGTGTCAGAGCCGTGACTTGGCTAAGGAGCCGTCCAATGGACGAAATGAGCGTATTTATTTCGAGACTACGCCAGCCACAGCACACTCCGCTTTATCCTAAAAACGGCAGTTGCCGTGGGTGCTTTGC
>DYJM01000169.1 GCA_020723125.1 Acidithiobacillus ferrivorans | reverse complement strand
GTGGTTTCCCGGGGTCTTGATTCAAGGAGTAATACCATATGTTTGATCTCGCCAGAATCGCCACCACCCTGACGACGTGGTGGTGGCTGTTACTCAGTCTGATGTTTCTCTTCTATATTGCCCTGGACGGTGCCGATCTCGGCGCCGGGGTGTTTGCCCTTTTTTCTCCGGAGGAGCAGGAGCGGGGGGCCATCATGGCTTCCATGGCCGGCATGTGGGATGCCAATGAAACCTGGCTGGTCGTCGCCGGCGGCGTTCTGTTCGGTGCTTTTCCGCTGGTCTATGGATCGGCCTTCAACTATCTGATGATTCCCTTGATGTTCGCCTTATGGGGTGTCATTTCGCGGGCTGTGGCCTTTGAGTTTCATGTCCACGCAACCGGAAGCAAGCGCTTTTGGGGTTGGGCCTTTGCCGTCGGGAGTTTCATGGCGCCTTTCGGGGCGGGTGTGGCTTTGGGGGCGACCTTGCAGGGCTTCCCCATGAAGGCCGGTGCGGCCATGGCCAAAGGGGCTCCGGGCCTGTTTGTGAATTCGCCCATTCCCCATTTTACCGGAACGGCCCTCACTTTTCTGACCCCCTTCAGTATCTTCACCGGTTTTGGCGCGGTCATCGCGGCCGGACTGGCAGGCGGTCTGTATCTGAGTGCACGCTTTGAAAAAGGTGATCCGATCAACGTCAAGGCACAGCGCTGGACCACGCTTTTTTCCTACCTGGCCTTAGCGGCAATCGTCGTGACGCTGGTGTGGTCCTATGCCATATTCCCCTGGGCAGCGGCAAAATGGACCGGTCCTTATTGGTGGGTATGGGCCATCTGGCTCTTGGTGGTCCTGTTTTTTGCCTTCAAATCCATGATGAACCATTCCATGCAAAAAGACTTTGTCGCCTTGCTGTGGGGTGAAGGGGTGGTGGTTCTCCTGTGGTTTGCCATGTGGGCCACGATGTTTCCCTACATTGTTCCGGAAACCTGGACCATCCAGGCGGCCGCCAATCCGGCCAACTCCATTGCCGTGTTCACCTTGTTCATGACCGGGTTTGTACCCATCATGATCATGTACAACGCGTATCAAATCTGGGTGTTCCGGGGTCGCACCACAAAAATGGCCAGTTACGGCGGTCATTGAAACCGGAAGGGAAGGACAGGCTTCTCGCTGTCCCTTCCCCAGTTCCTGGGTAACAGACGGAAACTATTCATGGAGTGATTTATGAAAATCAGATCTTCTTTAACGGTTCAGGGCGAACCCGAAGCGCAGCTCGATGACCGTGCCATTCTGGATATTCTCGATGTACTGGAAACACGCCACGATCTGGTCAATGAACAATGGTATGCGCTGCGCGCAGAACTCTCCACCCTGAATGAAGAGCAGGTGCTGGATAAACAGTCGCAAAAAAAGGTGTCCGATCGCAGCTTGCTCATGGAGCAGGAATTATCGCGTTATCAGCGCTTCTTTCGCATTTTTCGGCAAAATCTGCTGCAAAAAAAGGCAAACCGGGCAGCCTACCCCATGCAGTACTCTAGCTGAATGCCATGGAGGGATTTTCATACCAGCGCATACAGGATGGCGCACAAGCTGACACGACATCGGGAGATATCCTCATGATGCAAGACACGCATCGTATTCTGAACTGCCTGCGTAGCGGACCCATGACAAGCATAGAGATGGCTTGTACCCTGCACCTGACGATGAGCCGTATTCAGAGTATTCTGGATGTATTGGCTGCCCAAGGTAGCGTTTATGCGCGACGTTGGGTAACCGATGCCTCTGATAAGCAGATTCCGCTCTGGGAATTGGAGGATACCGACAGCATCGCCTAACAGGAGTATCTCATGCACAAAGCGTCATGGAATCTGACGGGCCAGTCGGATTGTCAGCTTTGTCCCATGCGCCAGTTGAGCATTTTTGCCGGGCTCACTGTGCAAGAATTAGACAACCTGGGGATGACCGTGCACGATATTCATCTGCCTGCCGGAGCAGTGCTTTACCATCAGGGCGAAAGCGCCCGCCATGCGTTTACCTTGCGCTCTGGTGTCATCAAACTCAGTCTGAAATCCCCACTTCATGGGGTGGAAAAAATTGTTCGGCTGTTGCGTCATGGCGATCTGTTGGGATTTGAGGGCTTGAATCATGCACATCCCCGTTATCCGCATACCGCCACAACATTGGATGCTTCTGATTTATGTTTACTGGATATCACGGAATTAAACCGTCTGTCAGAAGACCTCCCCCATGTGCGACGGGCATTGCTGGAGCGCTGGCAAAGAGCCCTGGAAGAATCTGAATTCCATATTGTGGAAGTGGGAGCAGGGAAGGCCGATGCCTGCCTGGCGGCATTTTTATACCACTGGTGCGGAGTGTTCCCCGTTGGCACCTGGGTTCCTTTCCCGATGGCGCGTAAAGAAATTGCCGGTTATCTTGGGCTTTCTACTGCACATGTTTCGAGAGTCATGGCGGATTTCAAGAGACAGGGATATCTGCGTGAATCCGGTCAGCGCATTATGGTTCAGCGCGCGTCGCTAC
>DYJM01000168.1 GCA_020723125.1 Acidithiobacillus ferrivorans | reverse complement strand
CCCCCAAGTCCACAACTCCTTCGGAAGTATCGGCTTCGGCCACTGGCCTAGTTTCTCATAGCCCATCGCCTGATCTATTGTCCAGATACCGGGTGCGCTACCGCCTTCGCCGTTTATCGGGCCAACCACCGTGGGTGGTGTTTTGCCAATGATTCCACCGGGCCAAGTTTTACTCATGATACTCTCCTTATTTCGGTTGTTGCTTAGACAGCTTGTTAGCTATCTGGTTGAATGGTGCTTCCCACTCGCCAAAGACTTCCTGACGGAACAGGGTAACTGAGTCGTAGTAGGGTGTCTTATCGCCTTCTGCCGCCCACAGGAAGTACGGCATGACTGGCGTGACAATCCATGTCTCTACGCCCATTGCAGCGGCTAGGTGCGCTACGGATGTGCAGCTTGAGATGACCAAGTCACAGGAGGCGATAGCTGCACGGGTGTCTTCCCATGTGGCTAAATTTACAGGCTTGACCCAACCCGGCACCTTGTCCAAGTCGGCATCCCGTTGCAGGGAGATAAACTCAGCATCCGCTTCTTTAACCGCGTGGAACATCAACTCTGCGGGGAACAGCTTGTGGTGCTCGTGCTCAAACGCCTTCTGGCCACTGATGCGGATACCGATGCGCTTCCGGCGACCTTTAATGACAGTCGGCTTGGCGATGTACGGCGCACCGGAGATGTCTTCCAGTTCCAGACCCAGCGGGACTACAGCACTCATGCCTTGCACGAAGAAGTCATGGTAGATACCGAACGCAGCTTCGTGCTGTATGACTGCGCTAACACCTTCCACGCCTACAAACACAGAAGCCAACTGGCCCGTACAGGCAACGATGACACGGCACCCTCTGTCTGCGATCAGCTTTGCATACCGTACTTGGTGAATCTGGTCGCCCAGACCACCTTCGAGGTAGAGCATCACCGTACCCTTGCTCTTGCCATCCCATGCAGGTGTAGGCACATCGGGCCTCTTGTTACCGAACACACCCGCTGTACGGCCTCTGTCCATCAGGGCGTAACCCTTCTGAATCTGGCCTTGACGCAGGTAGTACCAGCCACGGTTATACGCCGCGCGGTCGTTGTTCGGCTCTTCGATCTCCAGCTTCTGGGCAATACGCCAACCTTCAGCAAAGTCACCTGTCGTACTAGCCGCCAGTTGCAGGTCGAGGTCATGTAACTCAGGCACAGTACGAGGACGCTCCAGCCAGAACTCAGGCTGGCAGAAGCTGGTGTAGTGGTGCTTCAGCACATCGCGCGGGTCTTGGCTGTGTTGCTTTGCCAGCACAGGAGCTACATAGTGCATACCCGCCGTACCATGAAGCTGCTCATCGTCTTCCTTAACCGTACTACCGTCGATGTTGTTGAAGTCGTAATCGAAGTCAGGCAGTTCGAGGAAGGCATGGATACGAGCAAGCTGCGCCTTGGGGTCAGCAATCAGGTCTTCGTACTCAACGATGAGGAAGTTCTCAGGAGCGGCCAGATAGCCGTTTTGCAGGGAGATATATGCCGCCTTGAGGTGATCCATTAACTGACCAGAGGCCATGAATTCGTCAAGGTTCTCAGGCTTCGCAATGCGTACAAAGCTGGCCGCACAATCAGGAACAGAACGCACCGTAGCGATGATCTTGGGAGGACGGTTCAAGACCTGCGTCATGGCACCCATAATCTGAGCAATGGGCCAACCACGAGACTTGTCGATGATGACAGGCTTATCCGTGTCCTCATAAAAGGCATCAATCATGCCCCGCATCGTCTGCGCCAACTTCGTCCTGTCTTTGTCATTCTCATTGAGCAAACCAGCCGAATGCCAAGTATTCGCCAAACCATCCAGCGCATGAACCAAACCCGATGTAGTAGATACATGGGTCATGGGGTTCTGGTTCAGAATCGCAGCAAGAACAGTCGATCCAGAACGGGGGATGCCAGAGAGGAAATGCAGGGTTTTGTTCATCAGGAAATGTCGTCCCAAGAGACTGTCACCGTGAGGTCACCTGCGGTACCCGCCGTTGCTCCGATGGACATATTTTCCTTCAGGTAGAAGCTCGTAGTCTTGTCCGTCACGATCAGGCTCGCATCAGCAGGCACGGAGATCGTGGAGGCGATGGGATACGCCGTACCGCCAAGGGACGCGGCGGAGTAGACATTGATCGTGATGTCAGCCGCAGATGCGCCGTCGTTGTTAGCTACGACGATCGAGTTGATCTTCAGCACCTTGCCGCTGCTGGCGGCATTATTGACCAGTTGAGTCGCACTAGTGGTTGACAGTGCGGTAGTTGAAACCTCGCCGTAGATCGCGGCGACATTAACGATATTGGGGTTTGCCATGCTGGATTCTCCTTAAATTAGACTCAACCGCCCATGACCATCGCTAATGCGATGGATGTGCCTGCTGTAATGCCACCCGCAGCAGGTGCTGTGGAATACCAAGTTGTGCCGTTTGAAGTTAACACATTGCCAGAAGTACCCGGCGCAACAGCTTGCAATGCCGATGTGCCGTTGCCAAGTAGCACATTGTTAGCAGGGAGTGT
>DYJM01000047.1 GCA_020723125.1 Acidithiobacillus ferrivorans | reverse complement strand
AAAGCACCCACGGCAACTGCCGTTTTCAGGATGATTGGTGATTATTGGGATTTCTGATAATTCTTGCGACGGAACAGATCGGTTTTTCGTGAAACCAGACGGTCCAGAAACAGAAAGCCGTCGAGATGGTCCATTTCATGCTGCACCGCCCGCGCTTCAAAGCCTTCACATTCAAAACTGCGCTCGCGGCCCAACACGTCCTGGGCCTGCACCTGAATGCGCTCGGCGCGGATAACATTGCCGGTAAAATCCGGGACCGACATGCAGCCCTCGCGGCCCACCGCCATGCCTTCCCAGGCCACCAGTTCGGGGTTGATGAGCACCATCAGACCATGGCAATCCTCCCCCAGTTTGGGACGCACATCGACAATGACAATGCGCTGATGGCGATCCACCTGAGGGGCAGCAATACCGACGCCTCCCGGACCGGCGTACATGGTTTCGGTCAGATCCTCGACAAATTTTTGCAGTTCATCGTCAAAAACCTGGACGGCTTCGGCCTTGCGCTGCAGCCGCGCATCGGGATAGGTGAGGATGGACAGTACCGTCATCAGAATACGGCCGCTTCAATGGGGTGGACACCCACTTCCACCCCTTCTTTTTCGCGCAGGGGCAAAACCGCCTTGCGCACGCTTTCAATGCCATCGGGGGCATAACCCTGAATGACCATGACGTACAGTGGCCGCTCGGCGCTTCCGGAGCTTTCGCTTTCCAGATCAATCACATTAAAACCGATGGCGGCCAGGGCGCCGGTCACTCCGGCCACGATACCCGGATGATCGGCCCCATACACTGTTACCCGGGTGTTGGGCTGATCGGCCGCGACCGCAACACTGGAGATAGGATCCAGGTGTACCCGTAAATTCAGGCGCTTGATGGCAGGGTCCAGGGCCATTTCCACGGAGCCCAGGTCCCTGCTGTAATCGATGACCTGCATGATGGTGAAATAGCCGCCCAGACGCATCATGGAAGCGTCACCAATGGAGCAGTCCGCCGTATAAAGTGCCTGGGTGACGGCTGCGACAATACCGGGGCGATCTTCGCCGATGACGGTGAGAAGCGCTTGACTCATGCCTGAACTCCTATAGCGAGGGCTTTAGCCTGTACGAGATAACGAAAACAATATTCCAGCAATTCCAGGTGATGGCGTGCAGACAATAAATCCCTGCCCCAGGCAGTGACGCCATGCTGGTGAATCAGCGCACCGGGCACCGGAGGAATGGCTTGCGTAAAAGCAGTATCCATATCTTTGGCAATGCGGGCAACATCCTGATGATTGGCAAAAACCGGCAGATCAATTTCGGGTTCCGCATCGGGAACCCCCAGTCCCTTGAGCATCTCCAGGGGGGGCAGACGGAGTTGCCCGTTCCTGGCGAAATGCCCGCAGAGATTGGCCTCAATGGAATGCACATGAAAAATCACCCGGGCTTCAGGAATATGTTGATAAATCACCTGATGGATGGAAGTTTCTGCCGAAGGCTTACGTCCGCTGGCAGCAAGCAGCACCTCCCCCTGGAGGTTCACGGAAACAAAATCTTCTGTGTCCAGCAAATCCTTGGGACGACCACTGGCAGTTATCCAGAAAGCCTCTTCAGCCATGCGCGCCGATAAATTACCGGCGGTTCCCAGCATCCAGCCTCTTTCATAAAAGCTTCGGGCAGCCCGTGCCAGCTCCTGTCGCAAATCTTCATGGTGCATCGGCACCCTCCTTCCACCAAGCGCGTGCCGCCAGTGCGGCATTGACGTCATCCAGCGTTTCAAAGGGAATGAAAGCCTTGCCTTCTTCCTGCAGATATTGCGCCAGCCGATCACGGGCACAAACCAGAGGGCAGTCGCGCGCCACCCGCAGATCAGTGATGGAATCGCCAATACAAAGTGCCGTCCGGGGCTGATAGTGGGCGAGCACCTGACGTTTGGCCACCAGTTCATGATCATCCTGCCAGGGCGAAAAAACCCGCAAAGTCGGGCCGGAGCAATCCACTTCCAGCCCGTGAATCGCGTGAATATCGGCGCGATAAGGTTCCAGGACGATTTCTGCCATGCGGGTAAAGCCACCCGTCACTACAATGAAAGGCACAGCCGCCTCGCGGGCGGAAACCAGTAAATGTTCCAGACCGGGACGCAAGGCTGTACCCCGGACAAAGTCTTCCATTTCCGGCCAGCGTTGGGAAGGAATGCCTTCCAGGATCCGGGCTAATCCTTCCCGCAGGCTCAAGCGTTGCGCATATATTTCCGGAAGAAGCTGTGCGGCGGCCTCCGGGGCGAAATGCTGCATCAAGGCCACAAAAATCTCCTGCTCCGTGATGGTTCCATCAAAATCACAGAAAATGGCTTTGGATAGCATCAGGCGGTCCCCCATCTTTCCACGGCCGCGCGCAAAGGCCCGGCGGGCAGATCAGACAGTTTCAGAGACGCACCCTCCTGCCAGCGTTCCAGCCCTTCATGAAAGGCCAGCACGCCGCTGGAGGGTCCCATGGGATGATCCATAATCCCGGTACCGGCGTTGAGAATAAGCTCCGGGCCGTAATCTTCCAGAATGGCACCCAACATACCGGGATGCACCCCCGCCGAAGGGACTGGCGCCACGCCCCGCGCCCGCAAGGCCGCAACAATGGCCTGCTCATCCGCCTCGGGAAAAGGCAAACTGCCATAATGGGCCGGATAAAGAACCGCATCCGCACCGGCATGGGCCATCGCCGTCCCCAGTATAGCCGCATAGGCAAAACCATGATCGGGTGCAGCGCACCAGGCCCCGGCCAGGGCCGGATGCGCAAAAATCGGGACGTTCACTTCCGGATCCGCTGCCAGGGCTTCCAGCAGGGGGAATCCATAGGCAAGCACATTCAGGAGCAGGGCGTTGGCCCCCCGGGCAACCAGTTGCCGGGCCAGATCCTGAACCTGCCGGGCATCGCCGGAAAGATTCATGGCGTAGAGCAGATCTCGCCCGGTGCGATCGCGACGCGCCTCAATAATGGGTGCACAGGCTTCCCAGCGGGCCAGCGTCGCGGCTGAGGGCAGGTCCGGCAGAATTTCATCATCCTTGATGATATCCAGACCGGCCATCGCCACTTCTGCCAGAATTTCGGCATGGTCCTCGGCGCTCAGCCCCAGAGCGGGCTTGAAAATGGCCATAATCAGGGGGCGCTCGGCCACCTTCAGTTTTTCGCGGATACCCGCCAGACCAAAGCGACAGGATTGCCCATACCCTTCAGGTAAGCGTATGGCCATGACCTTGGCCGGCCCCCCCAGAGAATATTTCCCGAAGATCATGGTCAGCAGACTACCCATGCGCCCATCCACATTTTCAGCGGGAAAACGGATGGTCGCCAAGTGTCGCCCCTCGGGTAAGTCATGCACTGCCCGCACTTCAGCAAGGTGCCCACGAAGCTGTTCGTCCCGGTGCTGAAAGCGCGCGTCCCAGCTTCCGGCAGTCTGCCCGATGGCAATGGCCTGAGCCTGCCGCTGCGCATCAACCCCGGCAGGAAACCGGTAATCCACCTCGATGTAGGCACTCATAAATCGTGAAAACTCTGCAAGGGACGGTCCGTATAATGGGGAGTCCATCCGCCTCGGGCACTGAAGTACCGGACTGCCTTGATCCGCTGGAGCTGATTGAGGCGGAACCAGTGCTCCACATCTGCCGGGACATGAATATAATCGCCCGCCACCACGGTCAGCTCGACCTGCTGCGCATCAGGCAGCACAAAGCCAAAAACGCCTTCGCCATCGACGATGTAACGCACCTCTTCATCATCATGAGTGTGAATCCGGTGAAAACGGGCGTTGAGTGCCTCCAGATGGGGATGGCCGGGATAAAGCACGACCAGATCCCGGTCCTGATACCCTTTTTCGGATTGTAAGCGCCGAAACACCGCATCCAGGGTCTCCAGCAGCTTTTCCTGATCGTCGCTACTGAGTTCTGCCTGGGCCAACAGGCTGCGACTGCTGTCCGTTGCAGGAACAGGCAGCTTTTCCAGAAGCACACCCAGCGGAGCCAAGAGCCCGGCAATGATGTCGGGGTCCGTAACCAGCGCCGGATCACCGGCTCTGCGTAAAGTCGCCATGATGACTTATTCCCTCCAGATCAAAGATGCCATTCGTCCGGTCACGGCATCGCGCCGGTACGAAAAAAATTCGCTGTCACTGAAAGTACACAGGCCTCCACCATAAATGGCCGTGACCCCAACCCGGTACAGGCGCTGCCGGGCAAGCTGATAAATATCCGCCAGCCAGCGATCCCCTACCCCTGCACGAAAGGCGCTGACAGCCTGCGGATCTTCCGCAACAAAAGCCGCCCGCAACTCCGGGCCCACTTCAAAAGCGTCGGGCCCGATGGCTGGGCCCAAGTATATCAGAACTTCCTTGCCAGGCACTGCCAGCGCCGCCACCCCTTTTTCGAGAATGCCGGCCAGCAGACCCCGCCAGCCAGCGTGAAAGGCCCCGAGATGCTGACCATCACGGCTGCAAGCCAACACCGGCAGACAATCAGCCGTCAATACCGCCAACACTTGTCCGGCAAGATGAGTCACCGCCCCATCAGCTTCGGGAAGCGCAGAGAGGTCTTGAGCAACTGGAATCTGCAGCAATTCCGTACCATGTACCTGGCGCAGCCATTGTGGTTCTTGCGGTAATTTCAGCAAGGCACGAAGGTGCTCGCGGTTTTTGACCACAGCCTGTGCTGCGTCTCCGACATGATCAGCCAGATTGAAGGAATGGTAAGGACCTTCACTGCAACCCCCATTGCGCCGGGTAATGGCACTATGGACTCCTGCTGGCAGCGGCCAGTCAGGGATTAGAACAGATGGAATGGATGCTGCCTCAGTGGGCACGGCGGGCCTGCCGCAACAAATCCAGCAGTTTTTCCATTTCCTCCGGAAGCGGACTTTCCCAACTCATCAACTCTTCCGTTTCCGGATGATACAACTTCAAGCGCCAGGCATGCAGGGCCTGTCGCCGAAACTGCTGCCAGTAAGCCAGGCCTTCAGCATCCAGTCCCTGGGGCACACTCATGCGCCCCCCATATACCGGGTCCCCGACCAACGGGTGACCAATATGGGTCATGTGCACCCGGATCTGATGGGTGCGCCCGGTGGCCAGACGCAAACGCAGGAAGCTGTGGCGGGGGAAGCGCTCCACCAGACGAAAATCCGTTTGCGCCGGGCGCCCGTCGGCACGCACCGTCATCCGCAGGCGATCATGAGCATGACGGCCAATGGGCTCATCCACCCGACCACCACCAGTCATCGGGCCATTCACCAGGGCCAGATACTCCCGGTGCATGGTGTGGTCACCCAACTGGTCTATCAGCGACTGCCGCGCCATTTCGGTTTTGGCCACTACCAGCAAGCCTGTGGTGTCCTTGTCGAGGCGATGGACAATACCACCCCGGGGCAGATAGGCATTATCCGGTAGATGCGCCAGCACCCCGTTCACCAAGGTACCATCCGCATGGCCGGCACCGGGATGGGTCAGCTGCCCGGCCGGTTTGTGGAGGACCAGAATGTGCGCATCTTCATACATAATATGCAGAGGAATATCCTGGGCCCGCCAGACACTGGGTTCGCTTTCCGGCCAGTCAATGTCTACCGCTTCGCCGCCCTGGATGCGCAGGCTGGGTTTTTCGACGGCACCGTTCACCCGAATATGGCCGTCCTTCAACAGGGTCTGGATCCGGCTGCGGCTGATGTCCGGAAGCAGGCCACTCAAAACCGCATCCAGTCGTTCACCGGCTTGATCCACTGGCAAAATCATGGGAAGTCCCGTAGTATCGTCGTTCATGGCTCGCCACTATAGACTATTGTCCTTCATGCGCAAACGCTTACTTATTTCATTTTGTTGTACTGCCATTCTGGCCGGTTGTGCCAGCACTCCCCACAGGGGTGATCAGGCTGCGGAGACCCACGAATCGGCTGCCCAGATGTATCAGCCCGCCAAACAGGCCATGGAACGCGGAGATTACACTACGGCCATTCGCCGCTATGAAGAACTGGAAACCCGCTATCCCTATGGTCCCTATGCGGAACAGGCACAACTGGATACTGCTTACAGTTACTACAAGAGTGGCGATTCCGAAGCCGCTGCAGCAGCCGCCGAACGCTTTATCAAACTGCATCCGGCCAACCCCCATGTGGATTATGCCTGGTATTTGAAAGGCATTGCCTACTATGAAGGCATCCAGGGCGCCGAGTGGAATCCCAAACCTGCCGAAGAAGCCTTTAGCACCTTGCAGACCCTGGCCACACGCTGGCCCCATAGTCCCTATGCTGTCGATGCCCGTCTGCGTATGGCCAAAATCATCGATATTCTCGGGAAGCGCAACCTGGACATCTGCAAGTTCTATTATGTGCGCCACGCTTACGTTGCGGCGGCCAATCGCTGTGATAACGTGGTCACCCGCTATCAGCTCAGCCCTTCAAGGGAAGAAGCCCTGTACTATCTGGTCCGCTCCTACCGGCATCTCAACCTCCAGAATCAAGCGGAAACCGTGCGCAAGGTGCTGGCCTACAATTACCCCAACAGCAAATATCTGGGTGATCTGGGCAACAGCCACTGAACAAGTGCCTAAAGAAGCACCTGGCTTGGATGGCTGACCACAACCTTGTCCGGGCTGTTCGCTACAACAGCCCCCAGGCCAATGGCCGAATCAGGTGATCGCTGAGGGAGCAGCCGGCTGCACCCTGCTGCGCAGGATCAAACCGCCTCGGCACCTTCCTCGCCGGTACGGATGCGAATCACCCTTTCCACAGCGCTCACAAAAATCTTGCCATCACCAATTTTGCCGGTACGCGCAGACTGTTCGATGGCTTCAATGGCGCGATCCGCCATGTCGTCGTCCACGACCACTTCCAGCTTGAGCTTGGGCAGAAAATCCACCACGTATTCCGCCCCCCGGTAAAGTTCGGTATGCCCTTTTTGCCGTCCGAAACCCTTCACTTCCGTTACGGTCATTCCGGCCAGACCAATTTCCTGCAATGCCTCACGCACATCATCCAGCTTGAATGGCTTGATGATCGCCTCAATTTTTTTCATGGTGTTGTTCCTCATTCAGCTTATGATGGCTACCCCAGGAAGCGTAGCCGTTGGTAATAGGATAGCGCCGATCTTTTCCAAATGCGCGGGTGCTGATGCGCACACCGGGAGCTGCCTGTCTTCTTTTATACTCGGCACGATCAATTAACTTCAATACCCGCTGCACCGTGTCGGCTGCAAAACCGGAGGCAATCAGTTCTGCCGCAGAACGATCCTCCTCTACATAGGCCGCAATGATGGCATCCAGCACCTCATAGGAGGGCAAACTGTCCTGATCCCGTTGATCGGGCGCCAGTTCCGCCGAGGGTGGCCGGGTCAATACCCGCTCGGGAATGACAGGGGCATGTTGGTTGCGGTAGCGGGCAAGACGATAGACCAGGGTTTTGGGAATATCCTTGATGGCCGCAAAACCACCCGCCATATCACCGTACAGGGTGGCATAACCCACGGCAATTTCACTTTTATTGCCGGTGGTTACCAGCAGGTGCCCAAACTTGTTGGAGTAGGCCATCAACAATCCGGCACGCACCCGCGCCTGCAGGTTTTCCTCGGTGGTATCCACCGGGCGCTCCGCAAACAGCGGCGCCAAGGCCTGCAAATAGGCCTGGAAAACCGGTTCAATGGAAATCAGATCGTAGGAAACCCCCAGACTCTGCGCCTCGGCAATGGCATCGGCAATGCTCATTTCGGCGGTATAACGGGATGGCATGATCAGGGCATGCACCTGCTCCGCACCCAAAGCATCCACCGCGATTGCCAGGGTCAAGGCTGAATCCACCCCACCCGAAAGGCCCAGCACAATACCCGGAAAATGATTTTTACGCACATAATCGCGGACCCCCAGAGTCAGGACCGCATAAACCTCGGTCTCCGTATCGACTGCCGCAATGAGCGCTGGATCGGCTTTCACCTGCAAACCCTGAGTGGTTTTTTCAAAATCCGTGAGGATGACCGCCGTTTCACAAATCGGCCCTCGGACAACCAACCGGCCCTGTGCATCCACCACAAACGATCGACCATCAAAAACCAGCTCATCCTGACCACCCACCAGGTTCGCATAGCAGATGGGCATTTGTGTCTGCGTCGCCAGCGCCGCCAGCCGAGCTTCCCTTTCCCCCTGCTTGTGCCGGTGGTAAGGGGAAGCATTGAGGACCACAAGTAACTCCGCGCCTTGATCTCTGGAGGCCTGGGCTACTTCGGAGCCACACCAGACATCTTCACAAATGGCCACGGCGCAGGAGACTCCCGCGCAGTCAAAAGTCAGGGGCTGGGTACCCGGCGTAAAGTAACGCAGTTCATCAAATACTGCGTAATTGGGCAGACAGTGCTTGTGGTAAACCGCTTCTACCTGACCATTACGCAACAAGCTGGCACTATTGTAAAGTCGCGTGTTGACGCGCTGGGGATGCCCCAACAACAAGGGTAACGGCGTTTGCGCTGCCAAAGTTTTTACTGCCTCTTCACACGCCTGCACAAAGTCTTCACGCAGCAGCAGATCTTCGGGAGGATAACCGCATAAAGCCAGTTCCGGGGTTACCAGCAAATCGGCACCCCCAGCTTTTGCCTCCTGAGCTGCCGTCAGGATCAATGCCACATTCCGGTCGATGTCACCGACCCAGACATTGCACTGCGCCAGAGCGACGCGCATTAACGGCTCAACAAAGCTGCGGCGCGCGTACCCAATTCAGCCGGAGAATGCACACAATGTACCCCCGCCGCCTCCAGTACTGCGTATTTTGCCGCAGCAGTTCCGGCATTGCCGTCAATGATCGCGCCAGCATGCCCCATCCGCTTGCCCTTGGGTGCCGTTGATCCGGCAATAAAAGCCACCACTGGCTTGCTGACACTGGACTGAATATAGTGGGCCGCTTCTTCTTCCATGCGTCCGCCGATTTCACCAACCATGATAATCAGCTCGGTTTGTGGATCCGCCTCAAAGAGCGCCAGCACCTCGACAAAACTCATGCCGATCAGTGGATCGCCACCAATGCCGACACAGGTACTCTGGCCGAGACCCAGGCGGGTGGTCTGCTCAACCGCCTCGTAGGTCAGGGTGCCGGAACGGGAGACAATGCCGACCTTGCCCGGACGATGGATGGAACCGGGCATAATCCCGATTTTTGACTGTCCGGGCGTGATGATACCGGGACAGTTGGGACCAATCAGACGCGCCGGCGAACCCGCCAGATAGTGTTTCACCATCAACATGTCATGCACCGGGATTCCCTCGGTAATGCAGACAATCAGTTCAATGCCCGCCGCAGCCGCCTCAATAATGGCATCGGCCGCAAAGGGAGAAGGCACATAAATCACACTGGCTTCGGCGCCGGTCTCCTGCACCGCATCAGCCACCGTATTGAAAACCGGCAAATCCAGATGGCGGCTACCCCCTTTTCCGGGTGTAACCCCGCCAACCATGCGGGAGCCATAAGCCATGGCCTGTTGCGAATGAAAAGTTCCCTGCTTGCCGGTAAATCCCTGGCAGATAATACGGGTGTCCTGAGACAGCAATATGCTCATATATGCACCAAAACAAGAATCAACAGTAGAATAATGACGGCTTCACCCAGCAATAAAAGCAGTAAGTAAGGATTGCGCCGGACAACGGGCTGGGTATGATTCACATCGCTACGCAGCGCGGCGAGATCCTGCCGGAGACCCTCCAGATCATCCACCTGAGCCACCGTTTTCAGTCGCTCGTCGAGAATCTGATCCAGAAGCACCGCCATTTCCGCCATGCGCTCGGCAGATTTTTGATCTGCGCCACGTTTTACGTAGGCATCGGCCAAGCGTGAAATCAAGGGGCCGGAATTGCGCAACACCGGCCACAAGCGCTGCAACCAGAAAATATTGATGGACACCTTAGCCCTGAGCGGCAGCCACCGCTTTCACAGCGGCATCCGTCAGGCCATCGGCAGAAATCAACGACAGGCCACTTTCTCTCAGCAAAGCCATCCCTTCCTCCTTGCGGGTTCCTTCCAGGCGCACCACTACCGGCAGATGGATGCCCACCTCGGCAGCGGCCTGAATAATGCCCTCTGCCAGCAAATCACAGCGGGTGATGCCGCCAAAGATATTGACGAGAATGGCTTTGACCCGGGTGTCGGACAAAATCAGCTTAAATGCCTGGGTGACCTTGTCTGCCGCCGCACCACCACCTACATCCAGAAAGTTGGCGGGTTCCCCGCCATGCAGCTTGATCATGTCCATGGTCGCCATGGCCAGCCCAGCACCATTGACCATACAGCCGATGTTCCCTTCCAGGGAAATGTAATTTAGCCCAAACTGTCTGGCGACAATTTCCCGACCATCCTGCTGGGTGGAATCAAACAATTCGTCAGATTCGGGATGCCGATACAAGGCATTGTCATCCATAACCAGCTTGGCATCCAGCGCCAGCAGACGGCCATCGCTGGTAACCGCCAGCGGGTTGATTTCGACCATCAACGCATCCAGCTTCTGGGCAAGACGATACATGCCCTGCATGATGCGGGTCAGTTGCTGCACCTGACTGGTATCCAGACCAAACTCAAATCCGAGCTGTCGGGCCTGAAAGGGCAAAAATCCGGTGCTGGGATTAACAACCAGCCTTTTCAAGGCTTCCGGACGGGTCGCGGCCAGTTCCTCAATATCCATGCCGCCTTCCTGGGTGGCGAGAAAGGTAATTCTGGCCTGTCCCCGGTCCACCATCAGCGCCAAATACAACTCGCGGGCAATACTGCTTGGCTCCTCAATCAACAAAGCCGCCACATGTTGGCCCTGCGCACCGGTCTGGGCGGTTACCAATGGTTTTCCAAGCAGCTCCTGGGCGGCTTTTTCCACTCCGGCAATACTGTGAACGACCCGCACCCCACCAGCTTTGCCCCGGCCTCCGGCATGCACCTGGGCTTTCACCACCCAGGCCGGACCGCCCAGTTCACGCGCCTGATTCACGGCTTCACGCACCGAAAAAGCGGGAATGGCGCGGGGTACCGGAACCCCCTCTTCGGCCAACAAGCGCTTGGCCTGATACTCATGCAGATTCATGAAAATTCCTTTAAAAACGGCGGATCAGCGCCGCCGTAAACTCTGTGGTGTGCAATGTCGGCACATCACCCCGCAAGGCCGCCAGATCACCAGTGACTTCACCAGCAGCAATGGTGGCATTCATGGCCGCCACAATCGCCTGAGCAGCCTCTCCCCAGCCCAGATGCTCCAGCATCATGACGGCCGACAAAATCAGCGAGCTGGGGTTGGCCTTGCCCTGTCCGGCAATATCCGGTGCCGTACCATGGGTGGCTTCAAAAATCGCGTGGGTATCAGAAAGGTTGGCACCGGGTGCCATGCCAATACCCCCAACTTCTGCGGCCAGTGCATCAGAAACATAGTCACCATTCAAATTCAGCGTGGCAACCACTGAGTAATCTTCCGGGCGCAGCAAAATCTGCTGCAGAAAATTATCGGCAATGACGTCCTTGATGATCAGCTTCCCATCGGCAATGGCCTGCTGCTCGGCTTTTTGTCCTGCCGCCTTACCTTCTGCCTTGCTGATGGCGGCCTTTTGCCTCCAGGTAAATACCCGCCCGGCGAACTCCCGCTCCGCCAGGGCATAACCCCAGTCACGGAAACCGCCTTCGGTGAATTTCATGATATTACCCTTGTGCACCAGACTGACAGAGGGCTTGCCATGCTCCAGAGCGTATTGAATGGTACGCCGGATCAGACGTTCCGAACCCTCCGTGGATACGGGTTTGATGCCGATGGCAGAGCTGTCGGGAAAGCGGATTTTTGTGACGCCCATTTCTTCCCGCAGAAAACGAATGATTTTTTCTGCTTCGGGACTACCCGCAGGCCATTCAATACCTGCGTAAATGTCCTCGGAGTTTTCCCGGAAAATGACCATATCCACTTTTTCCGGATGCCGCATGGGGCTGGGCGTCCCCTCAAAATAGCGCACCGGCCGGAGGCAGACATACAAGTCGAGGTCCTGACGCATGGCCACATTCAGGCTACGAATCCCCCCGCCCACCGGAGTTTCCAGAGGACCTTTGATGGCGACTTTATATTCCCGAATGGCGGCCATGGTCTCATCGGGCAAATACTGCCCTTCACCATACAGTTGCACGGCCTTCTGACCGGCAAACAATTCCATCCAGGCAATCTGCCGCTGTCCTCCATAGACTTTGGCCACTGCCGCATCCACCACACTGCGCATGGCCGGGGTCACATCACAACCAATTCCGTCGCCTTCAATGAAGGGAATGATGGGTTGATCGGGCACCTGCAACACCCCATTCAGCAGCGTTAACGGACTTCCTGTTATGGGTTTCTGAATATGGGTCGTCATGATACTTGCTCCAGTTGTTCACTCGCCCAGGACAAGGCCCCGCCCTTCAAAATCAATTCCAGATCACGGGCGCTGGCAAGTTGCGGCATCACTTCAATATCGAGCCCCTGCGTCTCATCGCGCAAGATCAGGGACTTCCCCAGAGTCAGACCCGACAGATCAAGACTGAGCTGATCACCCGCCTGCACCTTGGCGTAATCTTCAGCATGCACAAAAGTGAGCGGCAATATCCCGAAATTAATCAGATTGGCGAGATGAATCCGGGCAAAAGACTGTACCAACACCCCCCGAACGCCCAGATAGCGCGGTGCCAGCGCAGCATGTTCGCGGCTGGAACCCTGACCATAATTACGACCCGCCACAATAAAACCACCGCCGGATGCCTTGGCCCGACTCGGGAAAGTTTCATCCACCATATGAAAAACAAATTCGGAGATAGCGGGCAGATTGGAGCGCAAAGGCAGCACCTTGGCCCCCGCCGGCATAATATGATCGGTCGTGATATCATCTTCGAGACGAATCAGCACCTCGCCTGCCAGATGCGCGGGCGCGGCCTTACCTGCCGGTAACTTGGCGATATTCGGGCCGCGAATAATTTCAACATCGCTGCCCTCAGGCGCAGGGGCCAGCACCATGCGATCATCCACCAGGAACTGCTCCGGCAAATCGACGTGAATAGGTGCCAGGCCCAAATCGCGGGGATCAGTAATCTCACCAGTCAGAGCGCAGGCCGCACAGGTTTCCGGACTTGCCAGATAAACCTCGGCGTTTTTGGTACCGGAACGCCCGTAGAAATTACGATTGAAGGAGCGTACGGAAACCCCCTGGGTGGGTGGTGCGAAACCCATCCCGATGCAGGGTCCGCAGGCAGATTCCAGAATACGTGATCCGGCACCGATAAAGTCCAGCAACCCGCCATCCTTGGTGACCATTTCCATGACCTGACGGGAGCCCGGAGAAACTCCCAGACTGACCCCATCCGCAACCACCTTGCCCTTGAGCATCTGGGCGACGGTCATCAGGTCGGTGTAGGAGGAATTGGTACAGGAACCAATGGCCACCTGGGCCACCTTGGTTCCGGCCACTTCCCGCACTTTTTTGACATTATCCGGGCTATGCGGGCAGGCAATCAGGGGTTCCAGCGTATCCAGATCGATTTCGAGCACTTCGTCGTAACTCGCATCCGCATCAGCCACCCACTCGGACCAGGTCGCTCCACGCCCCTGGGCAGCAAGATAGTCCCGGGTCACGCCATCACTGGGGAAAACACTGGTGGTTGCTCCCAGTTCCGCCCCCATGTTGGTGATGGTCGCGCGCGCAGGGACACTCAAATGTGCCACCCCCGGGCCGAAGTACTCAAAGACCTTGCCCACCCCGCCTTTGACGGTTTTCAGCCGCAATACTTCAAGAATGATGTCCTTGGCACTGACAAAGGGCTGTAATTTTCCCGTCAGTTTGACGCCCACCACTTCCGGCATATTCAGGTTGAAGGGCAAACCGCCCATGGCCAGGGCAATGTCCAGTCCGCCCGCGCCAATAGCCAGCATTCCGGCACCGCCAGAAGTCGGCGTATGGGAATCCGAACCCAACAAGGTACCACCCGGCTTGGAAAACCGTTCGAGATGTACCTGATGACAAATGCCATTGCCCGGCCGACTGAAATGGACTCCGTACTTCGCGGCAAAGCTCTGCAGAAACCGGTGATCGTCCGCATTTTCAAAGCCGGACTGCAGCATATTATGATCGACATAGGAAACAGACAGTTCAGTGCGTACCCGAGGCAGACCCAACGCCTCAAACTGCAAATAGGCCATGGTTCCGGTGGCATCCTGGGTGAGCGTCTGATCAATACGGATAGCTATCGGACTCCCCGCCTTGAGGGTGCCACTTACCAGGTGCGCGGCAATAATTTTCTGAGTGACGTTCATAGCCATGAGCTGATCTCCTGAGCTGGAAAATACGACCGGGAACTGCGCTTGACTCCATCATCGCAAATGAACCGCCCGACGCCAAGTATCAGCAGCTGCTAAAATCCCTGAAAACTGGAAGGATGCGCGTATATCACCCAACCCAAATAGCTTGGGACTGCGCTCAGACCGCCGCCAGCCAGCTGCGAGCATGGCGGATACGGGCAAGCGTCTCGGCTTTTCCCAACAGCGCCAGGGTGCCGTCAATAGGCGGGGAAACTGCTCGCCCGGCCACGGCAACCCGTAAGGGCTGGGCGATTTTTCCCATTTTCCCCTCGGCATGACTGACGGCCAACTCCTGAATGGCGCTGTGAATGGCCACTGCCGTCCAGACCGGCAAGGCTTCCAGATGCTGGAGGAGACTCTCCAGCAAAGCGCTCTGACCATGCAGATGTTTTTCTACATCCTTGACCTCACCTGTCACTGGAGCCAGATAAAACATTCTGGCGGCCTCGGCCATTTCTACCAGGGTCTTGGCACGTTCCTGCAATAAGGCGACCACCGCAGACAAGTCCGGGCCTTGGGTCAGACTTGCCTCGGTGATGCCCTGGGCGTCCAGATATGGCCGTAAATGCCGAGCCAGGCCCTCGGGACTCAGCCGTTGCATGTGCTGGGCATTAATCCACAGCAGTTTTTCCGGGTTAAATGCCGAAGCCGCTTTATTGACGGCATCAATCCGAAAAAACTCAATCATTTGTTCGCGACTGAATATTTCTTCGTCACCATGGGACCAGCCCAGACGTATCAGAAAATTCAGCAGAGCGTCCGGCAAAAATCCCTGCTCCCGATATTCCAGCACACTGACAGCACCATGCCGCTTGGAAAGTTTCTGTTTGTCCGGCCCGAGAATCATCGGCACATGGGCGTAAACCGGAACATGAGCACCCAGGGCCTGCAAAATCTGCATTTGTCTGGGAGTATTATTGAGATGGTCATCGCCCCGGATTACATGAGTAATACCCATGTCCCAGTCGTCCACCACCACACAGAAATTGTAGGTAGGCGTTCCATCAGAGCGGGCGATGATCAGATCATCCAGTTCACTGTTCTGAAAGCTGACCCGCCCATGAATCAGGTCTTCTACCACCGTTTCGCCCGTATCTGGACTACGGAAACGGATAACGGGCGCCACCCCTTCACGGGCGGCACTGCGTGTCCGGCAACGCCCGTCATAACGGGGCTTTTCGCCGCGCGTGCGTTGCTCTTCACGCATGGCTTCCACTTCTTCACGGCTGCAATAACAGTAATAGGCAGTCCCGGCAGCCAACATCTGCGCCAGCACTTCCCGATAACGATCCATGCGTCGTGTCTGGTAGAAAGGGCCCTCGTCCCAATCGAGCCCCAGCCAGGCCATACCTTCAAGGATGGCCGCCGTCGCTTCAGGCGTAGAGCGCTCCAGATCCGTATCTTCAATGCGCAGCACAAAACGCCCCCCCTGGCGGCGGGCATGTAACCACGAATACAGCGCGGTGCGGACACCCCCAATATGTAAATAACCAGTAGGACTCGGCGCAAAACGGGTACGAACAGACATATCAATCAACCTGCAGCAGTAAACCTAGAGTCGAATGATAACAGGCACGCTCTGGCTTCGGTATCCTTGTACACAATCCGATACGTTCCAAATATCAGCTCCCTCGCTTGGGATACGAGGTGGAACCCCACATTGTTTGAGCGGTATTCGGGGCGGACATAAAGCTCTGTTATGGTTCCAAAAGAGCCTTCAGCGTAAAGGGCGTGGCTTTCATACAGGGCAAGGAACCCGACTGCTTTTTTGCCTTCATCGTGAGCGATAAATACGAAGTATTTTTCGTGATTGAGAAAGTCCCTGAGCCTGTCAGTTGTTTCTTCCAGATCGAAGTTGAATGCTTGAACACCAATAGTGTTCATGATTTCACTCAGCAACTCGCCAACCATGACGGCGATTTCATGGGAATCGCCCGGTGTAGCTGTTTTGATGGTTATGTTCGCGTTCATCTTGTGCGGCCCAACGCTCCGGTTCAGCGGCGGCGGTACGCCGTCCGCTGCAACCGGTTGTTAGGTCTTCGGTGCTTTCATGGTTCAATACCTATAATCACGAGCGGAACCGCCGGGACACCACGTCCTTGACGAACTACGTTGTATAACTCGCCCTCATAGTGAGCGACACCGGAACTCATCTGGCTCTGAAGGGATTTCATTGGAAGAATTTCAATTCCTACGTCTATTCGATCACCGACATAGAACGCGAGATGTTTGACGAAAAGGTCATATGCGACAAACGCATACTTTCCAAATTGAACCTCAACGGCCACCCGATCTTTGACAAAATCAGTCTGGTTATAGCTGAAAATAGGTGTCTCGCCAGCTGCTTCAATCTCCCGTTTTTGCTCTTCCGCAGGCATTGTAAGCATTTTCCGAATCAACTTCTCACTTTTGGTAACCCAGTAGCTCACTCGGCTTTCGTCCCAAGATTGTTTCCGAAGCAGACGATCGAATTCAAAATTCATGTCGATAGGACTAAATAGGACCTTGCCCTTCCTCGTTTTTTCTTTGGACACTTTCGTTCGGCATTTATTGGCATCAACCGTAGTAATGACAGCTTGTATTTCTTTCCAAAGGTTTGGCTTGTGAACCAAAAGAAATTAAAGCCCGTTCAAATGGGAATATATTTCAGCGATATTCATCAGCCTTCCTTTCCATACTTTGCTCTTTTTTCAAGTAACCTCATTTGCTCAGATTCCTTCTTACTCCAAGGAGCTACTGTAAGGCTGTTCCCGGCTTCCACGGGGTCATAAA
>DYJM01000167.1 GCA_020723125.1 Acidithiobacillus ferrivorans | reverse complement strand
CCCACAGATGTTCCACCAAATTTTTGTACGATGAGTGCCATTGTCAGTGATTTTACGAAAAATTGAGGGCAAATCATAAAGCCTTGGGACGCGTTCGTACAGGATGGATGGGTAAAATTATGTACAGCAGAATCCTGTAGAAGGATGCATCGGGGCGAGAAGCCCCCAAGCAGAGTGCTTTCTATGAGCTATGCTTGCTTACTGTGACAGGCTTTTCGGCTTCCGGGTTTTTTTGAGGAAGGAGTACACCGGGCAATAACCGAAAACCCCCGTTGCTATGAGGAGAAGCCCCGAAAAGGTCCATTCCCGATAGGGGAAGGGATTGACGAAATAGATGAGAAAAATGATGGCGCCGAAGTAAAGGCGCAGCCAACGCTCGGTACTGTTCATGTTCTTGATGATTTTCATGATATGGCCGTCCTTAAATAAGAGGGCTGAGTATGAATATTAGGCCGCTTCGGTCCGTGCCGCAACAGGGGAATCGTGCATGGTCTCAGCATCTTCTCCGGGCTTGAACTACAATAAATTGCATGAAGAGGATCGTGTGAGCAGTCTGGAATAGCCAAACGGGTTTCTGCAGTGATTTCCGGGGAGATGGAAGGATGACAACAGATTTACGGGCGTTGCACAAAGAGGTGGGTCAAAGCATCTGGCTGGATAATTTGTCGAGAACACTGATTCACGATGATGTTCTCAGAAAATATATCAGCGCAGACGGTGTCAGTGGAGTTACCTCCAATCCCAGCATTTTTCAGAAAGCCATTCATTCCAGTCCCTACTATCAGGATGATTTGCGGCAAGCCGCAGAATCTGCCGAGCGACTGTATGAACAGCTCGTTTTGCAGGATTTGCAGATGGCCTGCGATCTTTTGCAGCCGGTGCATCAGGAAAGTGCTGGCGATGATGGTTGGGTGAGCTGGGAGGAATCCCCGCGTTTGGCGCATGATGAAGCAGCTACGGTTGCTGAAGCCCGCCGTCTGCGGGGATTGGTGCAGCGCGACAATTTGTTGATCAAGGTTCCCGCAACGCCCCAGGGTATTGCGGCACTGGCTACGCTGATAGGCGAGGGTATTTCAGTCAATGTCACTCTCATGTTCGGATTGGAACATGTCCGCCGGGTTTTTGCGGCTTATCAACAGGGCTTGGCGCATTGGGTAAAACAAGGCGGCGACCCCCGCCGGGTCAAGGCGGTTGCCAGCCTTTTCCTGTCACGGGTAGATACCCTCGTTGATCAGCAGCTCGAAAAAATGGCGACAGCAGAGGCTCTGGCGCTACGCGGCAAGGCCGCAGTGGCCATGGCGAAGGTTGCTTACAAGGTCTATCAGGAGACCTTCCATGGGGACGGCTTCGCGGCGTTGGCCAAGGCCGGCGGGCGTCCGCAGTATCTGCTCTGGGCCAGTACCAGCACGAAAAACCCGGAATACCCGGACTTACTCTATGTCGAACCGTTGATGGGGCCGGAAACGATCAATACCTTGCCGGATGAAACCCTGAACAAACTGCGTGATCACGGCCATATCGCGAATCGGGTGAACGAGGATCTGGACGCGGCACAGGCAGTCATGGCCGAACTGGAGTCGCTGGGTATTCACATGGACAGTGTGGCTGAGCAATTACAGCAGGAAGGGCTGGCCGCCTTCGCCAAAAGTTTTGAGGAAATGTTGGCGGAGGTCGGCAAGGCCATGCCCCGTGGTGGTTGATTGCCTTCGAATTAAAAGCCGACGGTATTGAAGCCGGCATCGACGTAAGTAATTTCGCCGGTGATGCCTGAGGCAAGGTCGGAGCAGAGGAAGGCCGCCGTGTTGCCCACTTCTTCCTGGGTGACATTGCGGTGGAGGGGAGCGTGCTCCGCATAGTGGTCGAGGATTTTACGGAATTCACTGATTCCGCTGGCTGCCAAAGTGCGAATGGGACCTGCTGAAATAGCGTTGACACGAATGCCATCTCTGCCCAGAGAGTAAGCCAGGTAACGAATGCTGGCTTCGAGGCTGGCCTTGGCCAGGCCCATGACATTGTAGTTGGCCATGGCCCGTTCGGCGCCGAGATAGCTGAGCGCCAGTAAGGCGCCTTGGCGTCCCTGCATCAAGGGGTGCATGGCTTTGGCCATGGCGGTGAAGCTGTAGGAAGAAACTTCGTGGGCAATACGGAAGCCTTCGCGGGTGGTGGCATCCAGATAACTGCCACTGAGTTCTTCCTTGGGCGCAAAAGCCGCGCCGTGGATACCGATGTCGACGCCACCCCAGAGTGACTGGACGCGCTCCATGACCGCCTGCAATTGCTGTTCATCCATCAGATCCAGTTCCAGGGGTTCCGGCGCGCCGATTTGCCCGGCCAGTTCTTCCACCCGACTTTTGGTGCGCTCGCCCTGATAGGTCAACAGCACTTCGGCTCCCTGACGATGCATGGCCTGCGCGATGCCCCAACAAATGGAACGATCATTGGCTACGCCAACGATGAGCGCCTTTTTGCCGGTCATGAAACCCATAAAACCTCCTGTGTGCTGCTTAGCGTGTATAGATAGTGAGACGTGAGCCCGGCTGAATGTCCCTGGCAGAGGCC
>DYJM01000166.1 GCA_020723125.1 Acidithiobacillus ferrivorans | reverse complement strand
GAGTGTGGCGACCGTCGAGAGCAGCAAGTTCGTCGGCCCCGTGCCCGCTCCCGTGACGGGCATCCTCCTGCGCGGCAACGAGAAACTCGCCTCCGACCCGAACATTGCCTCGCGCGATCCGTATGGCGAAGGCTGGATCGCCGAGATCAAGCCCGCCAACTGGGATGCAGATAAAGCCAGCCTCGTTACGGGCGCAGACGGCATTAAGGCCTACCAGGCAAAACTCGAAGCCGACAATATTTCGTGCTAAGGCCGTCGAATCCTTGACGGCACAACCAATATTCTGTTAGGAGGAGATATGCCGGAAAAAACCATATTACAAGATCTGAAAGAGCAGGGAGTTTCACGTCGTGATTTCCTCAAGTTGAGCGGCTTGCTGGGGATAGCCATGGGCTTGACGAAAGTCCCACCGGCTGCTGCCAGCGGCCTTCCGGCTAAGCTGGCAAACAGCAGTAGCCTGACCCGTACCATTGCAAAAGCGCTGGGTAGCAAGCCGCGCCTGCCGGTCATCTGGCTTGAATTCCAGGACTGCGCTGGATGCACCGAAGCCATCACGCGTTCGGTCTCGCCCTCTTTGGTCAACCTGGTGCTCAACACCCTGACCATCGAATATCACGAAACCCTTTCTGCCGCGGCCGGTTTTCAGGTGGAAGAAGCCAAGAAACAGGCTATGCAAAAATACGCCGGGCAATATATCCTGGTGGTGGAGGGCAGCATTCCCATGGGCGATGACGGCGTGTACTGTACCGTCGGTGGGCGGACAGCCGTTGACCTGCTCAAGGAAGCCGCGTCTGGCGCGGCAGCCATCATTGCCACCGGCAACTGTGCGGCGTTTGGCGGCCTGCCTAAAGCGAACCCGAACCCGACCGGCGCCAAAGGCGTCTGGGAGATCATCACCGATAAGCCTGTGGTCAACATCCCTGGCTGTCCCGCCATCCCCGAAGCGACGACCGGCACGATTGCCCACTTCGTTATCTTTGGCGCGTTTCCCGAATTGGACGCGCTCAATCGCCCGATGACGTTCTACGGTAAAACCGTGCATGACCGCTGTCAGCGGCGAGGCTTCTACGAGGCGGGCAAGTTTGCCCTTTCGTTCGATGATGAAGGCGCGAAAAAGGGCTGGTGTCTCTACAAATTAGGCTGCAAAGGCCCCACCACCTACAACGCCTGCGCCACCATCAAATGGGACCAGGGTTTGTCGTACCCAATCCAGTCTGGTCACCCCTGCCTGGGCTGCTCGGAACCGAACTTCTGGGATGGCGGCGGCTTCTATCAAGGTCAGTCAGCGCCGCTGGTGGATCATCCTATCGGCACCGCAGTTGTTTCGGCGGCGCTGGTCGGCGCAGCGGCGGGCGTGGGTGCAGCCATGGCTAATGCTGCAAAGAAAAAATCGAAAGGAGTACAGAAATGAATTGGCAAGCTATTTTGGAATTCGCCCGCGGGCCGTTCTTCTATGCCGCACTGTTAATCTTTGTGGCTGGAATGGCTTACCGCCTGGTATCCGTTTTCGGGCTGAGCTGGAGCAAGGACCGCGTTCCCAGCAAAGGGAGTAAAGCTGCAGGCGTGGTCAAATCCTTCTTGAAGGGCATCCTGATTTGGCCCTTCATCCCCTGGCTTAAGAACACCTTCAACCGTAACCCGGTCATCTACATCGGCGGCGGACTGTTCCATCTCGGCCTGTTCGTCGTATTGTTTCTCGGCGCACCGCATGAGCTGGTCTGGAAGAGCCTGCTCGGTTTTGGCTGGGCTACCCTACCTCTGCCCATCGTGGATTGGCTGGCCGCGGCTGCGATTGTTGGCCTGCTGCTTATACTCATCAACCGCATGGTTAACCCTGTGCTGAGATTGCTCTCCGGCCCGGCGGAGTATTTCGCCTGGCTGCTGGTCTTCCTGCCGATGGTGACGGGTTACATGTTGACTCATCACCTGTGGTTCCCCTATGACGAACTCTTCAGCCTGCACATGCTCTCGGTGGATGTGCTGTTGATTTGGATTCCTCTCAGCCGCATCTCTCACTTCATGTTCTATTTCTTCTCGCGCGCCGTTCACGGGGTGGAATTTGGCAAGCGCGGCGTGGCTGTATAGGAGGCGAACGATGTCTGCAACTGAACAAGCAATACAAACCCTTGTGCATGAAACCGGCGGCTGGGTGGCGGCGCAACTGGAAGCCTGCACCCGTTGCGGTATGTGCACTGAAGCCTGTCACTTTTACCAGGCAACCGGCAACCCCGAATACGCGCCGGTCTGGAAGATGGAACTGTTGCGCCGCGCCTACGAACAACGCTTTACTCTGGTTGGCGGACTCAAGGTCGCGCTCGGCCTCGACAAACGCGTCACCGATGCCGATATCAGTCACTGGAGCGAACTCAACTATTACGCCTGCACCGTCTGCAATAAATGCTCGATGGCTTGCCCGATGGGCATTGACCTCGGTTCGTTGCTGCACGAGATGCGGGCCGGCCTCGCCGCAGCGGAAATGGTTCCTGCCGATCTGGCGAACGCGGTCACCAAACAGGTGAACGAAGGCAGTCCGCTCGGCATGACCGACAAGGTATGGGACGAGCGCCTCGAGTGGGTGG
>DYJM01000165.1 GCA_020723125.1 Acidithiobacillus ferrivorans | reverse complement strand
TGATCAACGTCAATTATTTTTTCCCCTCAACGACAATTATTTTTCCCGTTGCCTCATCAGTGATGTTACTGGGAAGTGCAAGCCGCCGGCCGGCGGAAAGCGGATGCGGCCTGGCGGCACCAAGGGCATGCAGGGCAGGCCGCAGCCGCCCTGCATCAATGCTCATTACTCCTTTCCGGCCAAGGCTTGCTGGCCCCGGGGGCGGTAACGACAATTACTTCTGCTGGCAGCGACAACCAAGCAGCCTCCTTATTCCTGGGCCTTCTTAGCCTGTTCCATACGGTAGCTGGGGATATTCAGCTCGATGATGACGCAGTGATGCACCAGGCGGTCGATGGCCGCGGCCGTAGTCATGGGGTCCTTAAAAATGGCTTCCCATTTGGAGAACGGCAGATTACTGGTGATTATGACGCTACCCCGCTCATAGCGTTCCGCCAGCAAGGTGAACAGCACCTCCATCTCCTCCCGGGATTGTTGCACATACCCGATGTCGTCCAGGATCACCGCCGCACATTTGCTCAATTTTTTCAACCAGCGGCTCAACTTCAACTCCTGTTTGGCCCGCAGGAGTTCCTGGACGAGAAGATTGCAGTGGCCCAAATAGACTCGGTGCCCGTTACGGACCAGTTCCTGTCCCAGAGCACAGGCCAAGTGGGTTTTACCACTGCCGGGGTTCCCGAAGACCAGGACATTCTCTGCCCGCGCCAAGAACGAGCCGGTGCGCAGGGTTTGGACCTGATTGACCACCTTGCGCGGCAACCGGTGCAGGTCGAACTCCTCCAGGCTCTTTTCCAAGGGCAACTGTGATTCCCGAAGTAATTTTTGAATGCGTTTGTGCCGGCGCACTTCACATTCCCGGGCCGCCACCTCCAGAAGATAATGCTCGTAACCCAGCGATTCCTGTTGAGCCTTGAGGGCCATCTCTTCGAAGCAGGCCCGCACCGTGGGCAGATGAAGTTCCTTCAGATAGCCCACTAATTGCCCGCGCAGTTCGCTCATGGGGATCATCTGGCCACCGCCCCTTGCCGCAGCAAGACATCGTACATGGCGGGATTGACCTCCGCTACGGACACCGCGGTGATGGGAGCAGGCGCCGTGAGGGCGCCCAGGCGGTCTTTCACTGCTGCCGCGCTGATGGGCTCTTCCAACTCTATAAACCGCCGCAAGACGGCATTGACCTCGCTCTCGCTCTCCTTGGCGGCTAGGTTGAGGATCTGCAGATATTCTTTGTGAGCCCGCCGGCGATCCCGCTTCCTCAGGAGGTCATAAGCCATCCGAAAGTAGCTGGTGGGAAAGAGCTCCTCCCGATAGCGGTAGTTCTCGAAGGCTCCGGGTTTGCGGACCAGGGAGTCGATGATATGGCGATAGTTGAGGTGATGCTTGCCGTGTCCGGACAGCCGGGGGAGACTGTGAACCTGCCGCTGGCCATACCAGACCTCGATGCGCTCGGCATGAATCCGCACCTCCACCAGTTCCCCGATGAGACGGCTGTCCACGCTATAGGTATTCTTCTTGACCCGGATGGTGCTGCTGGGCCCCACCCTCACTCTGGCCTTCTGGGAATCGTCCACCCGTCGCCCTGGCAGTCGCCGCAGCACCGGCAGTTCTTCCCGCCAACGGTCCTGGCGGCCGCTGTTCAACTGCGTAAAGAGCTTTTCTAAAAAGCCCTCATACTCGCTCCGGCTCTCGAAGTCCCGGTGGCCTCTTAATAACAGAGCTTGCTCCAAAGCCCGCTTGAACCGGTAATGCCGTTGCTCCACATCGCCGTTCTCGTGAGCCTCACCGGCTTGAATCTTGCGGCCTTGCAAGCCATAGTGACGGAGCAGGGCCTGGTAGCGCTGGGTGAAGGCTTCGGGGTTGAGGTAATTATTTACCGCCGCCGACAGCCGATCCGACTGATGCTCCGCCGGCACCCCGCCCAGCTTCCAGAGCGCATTCTGCAAGCCCTGACTGAGACTCTCATAACTTTCTGAAAAACACACGGTGCCCGTCTCCCAGTTCGAATAGGGTAGGACAAAGTGGTACAGCAGATGGGGAAAAGCTTCTCCCCGGATCGTCACCCGCAGCCTGGTCAAGTGGGTAAAATCAGACTGGCATAGTTGGCCCGGGCGATGGTCCTGCGGGAAAAACACTTCCCTGGGCGGACCTTCCAGGACCCGCCACTTCTTCACCTTGCGCTGCAAGGTCCGCAGTTGGCCATCCTGGAAATGGCCGGGATATCGCCGCTGCAAATCGGCAAAAATGGTCTTGGCTTCCAAACCTGGATTTAACTGCAGCAATTCCTGAATCTCTGGCCAATGATCGGCAAAGGGATCCACCCGGGTCTTCCAGGTATGGGCCTGCTGGCATTGACTGGGCAGCTGCCCTGATCTCCGATACTTCCGGGCTGTCTTCTCAGCCATTCCCGCTTTCGCCGCAGCCAGGGCCAAACTTTCTTCATTCTGGATCAGCTTCATCAGCTTCCTCACCTGTTGGTCGGTTACCATCCAAGCCTCCTCCCACAACGCTTGGATGGTTTAATCCTGTTTACAGGCGAACGGGAATTTTAATTGTCGTCAGCCGGGAGTTTTAATTGTCGCTGATCA
>DYJM01000046.1 GCA_020723125.1 Acidithiobacillus ferrivorans | reverse complement strand
GGCAACTGCCGTTTTCAGGTTAATACCAGTCAAGCCTTGGGAAGAGTCACACCACTTTGGCCCTGATATTTCCCACGCCGATCCGCATAGGACACTTCGCAGACCTCATCGGACTCAAGAAAAAGCACCTGAGCAACACCTTCATTGGCGTATATTTTGGCCGGCAGCGGCGTGGTATTGGAAAATTCCAGGGTCACATAGCCTTCCCATTCCGGCTCAAAGGGCGTGACATTCACAATAATGCCGCAACGTGCGTAGGTACTTTTACCCAGACAAATGGTGAGCACATTGCGGGGAATCCGGAAATATTCCAGGGTACGCGCCAAGGCAAATGAATTGGGTGGAATAACGCAGGTATCCCCACTGAAATCCACAAAGGAATCTTCGCTGAAGTTTTTGGGATCGACGATGGCACTGCGCACATTGGTGAATACCTTAAATTCACCGGCGCAGCGAATATCATAACCATAAGACGACAAGCCGTAGGAAATGATGGGACTGCCTTCCACATGGCGCACCTGGCGGGGGGAGAAAGGCTCGATCATCCCCTCATTTTCTGCCATGTGCCGAATCCAGCGATCTGATTTGATACTCATTTCAGCGATTCTGCACGACAATATTGGGGAATTTGTGGCTATGATCCACGGCCTGATTGGCCACCCGCCCGGCCACATGCCGCGCCAGTTCGATGTAGATTTTGGCCAGACGCGAATCGGGTTGCGCCACCACCGTGGGCGCTCCATTATCGGCTTCGCTGCGAATGCTGCGGTCCAGGGGGATGGCACCCAGAAATTCCACACCATCCTGCTCGGCCATGCTGGCACCGCCGCCATGTCCGAAAATATCGTCCTCATTGCCACATTTGGGGCAAATATAAAAGCTCATGTTCTCGATGATCCCGAGAATCGGAACCCCGACTTTCTCAAACATTTTCAGACCCTTGCGAGCATCCAGCAAAGCAATATCCTGGGGCGTGGTGACAATGACCGCTCCGGAAACCGGCACTTTCTGCGCCAGGGTCAACTGGGTATCGCCCGTACCCGGTGGCAGATCGATGACCAGATAATCCAGTTCTCCCCAGCGGGTATCCGAGAGTAGCTGCTCCAGCGCCTGCATGACCATCGGCCCGCGCCAGACCATGGGGGTTTCCTCATCAATCAGAAAACCGATGGACATGGCTTTAAGGCCATGCCCCTCCATGGGTTCCATCTTTTTTCCATCCTTGCTGGTGGGTTTACCGGAAATACCCAACATGCGCGGCTGGCTGGGACCGTAAATATCGGCATCCAGAATCCCTACCCGGGCACCTTCCCTGGCCAGCGCCAGCGCCAGATTGACTGAGGTGGTTGACTTGCCCACGCCACCCTTGCCCGAGGCCACCGCAATAATATTGCGCACGCCTTCCATGAGCTTGACGCCGCGCTGGACCTGATGGGTGACAATACGATGACTGACCGAAACATCCGCCTGCAGGCCGTGGTCATTTTGAATCTGCCGCGCCACATCCTGACTCAGACTGATGGCTACACCGGCGCTGGGATAGGGTAATTCCAGTTTGACCTGGTTACCGTCCACACTTTTGAGGACGCCGGCTTTGGCGAGCGTTTTACCCAGATAGGGGTCCTCCATCGCCTGCAATGACTGTTCTACTTGTTCCCGCGTCAATTCTGCCATGCTCATCTCCGGCATCCAAAACTGCCCTCATATTAACTGCTCTATCCGCAAAAATCCGTTTTTTCGCGACCGTGGATCAGGGTGCGGTCTCTGCACTGATCACGACTTCGTGGCGCTCCAGACCGCCCCCTTCACCAAAGGCTTCCTTGGGCAGCGGATTGGTATGGGCCGCCTTGAAATCGTCACTTTTCATCCAGGCCTCGAAGGCTGCCTGATCAGCCCAGTGCGTCAGCACGACATAAACGCCGTCATCATTGACCGGACGCAAAACCTCCATGCGCACAAATCCCGGCTGCTTATCCACTTCTCCCGCGCGTTTTTGAAAACGTGCCTCAAACTCGGCCCGATATTCGGCCTTTACAGGTACCCGATTCGCGACAACATATTGCATGATAGCTGCTCCTTGTTACTCGAGTTTATGAAAATTTACAGGACCGGCCCCTGCTTCAAACCCAGAACGTCCTGCATATCGTAAAATCCAGGGCTTTGTGCTGCCAACCAGCGCGCCGCCCGCAGTGCACCCTCGGCAAAATTCAGACGGCTGGCGGCACGATGGGTCAACTCCAGACGCTCACCCGCGCCCGCCAGCCATACCGTATGTTCACCCACCACGTCAGCAGCACGCAAGGTGGCAAAGCCAATACTGCCTTCCTGGCGTGGCCCCCGGACGCTATTGCGATCAAGGCACTCCACGTCCTTGAGATCGACACCGCGTCCTTTGGCAACGGCACGCCCCAAAGCCAGTGCGGTTCCTGATGGCGCGTCCACTTTGTGACGATGGTGGGCCTCGACAATTTCCACATCGTAACTTTCCCCCAGCGCCTTGGTGATGGCCGGAAGATAAGCCAGCAACACATTGATGCCGACACTCATATTGGGAGCCAGCAGCAGGGGAATATCGCGGCTGGCGGCCTTCAGCATATTTTGCTGTTCAGAAGAAAACCCCGTCGTACCAATGACGATGGGGGTTTTCGTCCTCTGACAAGCCAGCACATGATCCAGCGCGGCGGCTACCGGACCGAATTCGATGACCACATCCACGGCCTTATCCTGCGCCAACGCCGCACTCAAATCTGCCGTCACTGGCACACCCAGAGGCATAACCCCAGCAAGGCGGCCGGCGTCTTGCGTCAGATATTCGGCACCTGCACGACCGATGGCTGCGCTCAGCCGCAGGTCTTCGCGCCCCTCCAAAGCCTGAATCAGCGCCCGGCCCATACGTCCCGAAACTGCGGTTATGACGACGCGGGTTGGCTGGTTCATCAGAGTCCCATCCGGTCCAGAAAGTCTTTGGCCTTGTTCCACCAGCTTTCCTGCTGGGGATGCTGACTCTGATCACCGGTAGTGCCGGCAAATTCTTCCAACAGTTCTTTTTGCCGTACCGACAAATGCACCGGCACCTCTACCTGCAGGCGACAATGCAAGTCGCCATGCAACTTGCTGCGCACCCCCTTGATGCCCTTGCCACGCAGACGAAAAACCGTGCCGGACTGGGTTCCCGGCGCAATCTGGATTTTGGCCCGCCCCGTCAAAGTGGGCACCTCCAGCTCGCCCCCCATGGCCATGGTCGTGAAATTCACCGGAACAGCACAATGCAGATCATCTCCATCGCGCTCGAACAAGCTGTGGGGCTGGACCCGCACCTGAATATACAGATCGCCAGCGGGCGCACCGCGTTCTCCAGCTTCCCCTTCACCATTCAGACGGATGCGGTCGCCGGTATCCACTCCAGCCGGCACCTTGACTTCAAGATCACGGGTTTTGCGGACTCTGCCATGGCCCTGACAATTGCTGCAGGGATCCTTGATGGTTTTGCCACTGCCATTACATTGCGGACAGGGCCGCGTCACCGAGAAAAAACCCTGAACCATCCGCACCTGACCGCGTCCCCCACAGGTGCTGCAATCTTCGACCTTACTGCCCGGCTTGGCGCCGGTACCGTGACAGACCTCGCAGATTGCCGAACTCGGAATCTGAATAGTGACTTGCTTACCCAGTGCTGCCTCTTCCAGCGTCAGATCCAGCTCATAACGCAAATCCGCGCCACGCCCGGAATCCTGACCACGCCCAGCGCCACCAAAAGCCTGTTCAAAAAGATCCCCGAAAATATCGCCAAAGCCTGCACCGCCGGCTCCAAAACCGCCGAAGCCACCACCAAAACCGCCGCCGGGACCAGCAGCACCCTGCACACCGGCGTGTCCGAAGCGGTCATAAGCCTGACGCTTGGAAGCATCGGACAAGACCTCATAGGCTTCGTTGATTTCCTTGAAGCGTTCTTCGGCACTGGGATCACCGGGATTGCGGTCCGGGTGATAGCGCATCGCCAGACGGCGGTAGGATTTTTTGATTTCCCCATCGTCGGCGCTGCGGGCAATTTCCAAAATTTCGTAATAATCGCGTGTAGCCATTTTTTATCCTGAAACAGGCAAGGGGACAGGATACCAGATCCTGCCCCCTTATCACCAAAGTCTGAATTACTTTTTATCGACTTCTTCAAACTCCGCGTCGACCACATCATCCGCCTTGGCTTGCCCTTCACCCTGAGCGGTTGCGCCGGGCTCCGCCTGACTGCCTGCTGCACTTTGCAGCAGTGTGGACATGGCCGCCATCAAGGTCGCCACGGCACCCTTGATGGCTTCAGGATCCTCACCCTTGCTGGCCGTTTCTACCGCCGCAATGGCTTGAGTGACCTTGGCCTTGTCCGCTTCCGGTGCTGACGCCTGTTCAGTCAGTGCCTTGCGTGCGCCGTGAATGCTGGCATCCGCTTCGTTACGGGCTTCGATCAATGCCCGCGCCTTCTTGTCATCCGCCGCATGGGCTTCAGCTTCGGCTATCATCCGCTTGATTTCTTCCTCGGAGAGACCGGAACCTGCGGTGATCTTGATGGACTGCTCCTTGCCGGTCTGGTTGTCCTTGGCCGACACATGGAGGATACCGTTGGCATCAATGTCAAAAGTCACTTCAATCTGCGGCATACCCCGTGGCGCCGGAGCAATATCGGCAAGATCAAAACGGGCCAGGGATTTGTTATCCCGGGCCAGTTCACGCTCGCCCTGCAGGACGTGCACGGTCACCGCCGACTGATTGTCTTCCGCCGTGGAAAATATCTGGGACTTGCGGGTCGGGATGGTCGTATTTTTTTCGATCAGCTTGGTCATCACGCCGCCCAGAGTTTCGATACCCAGAGACAGGGGGGTGACATCCATCAGCAGTACGTCTTTTTTATCGCCAGACAGCACCGCGCCCTGAATGGCCGCACCAATGGCCACCGCCTCATCAGGATTCACGTCCTTGCGCGGATCCTGACCAAAAAAGTCTTTGACCTTTTCCTGAACCTTGGGCATCCGGCTCTGACCACCCACCAGAATCACATCAGTCACCTGACTGGTGGACAGGTTGGCGTCCTTCATGGCAACCCGGCAGGGGGCCATACTGCGGTCAATGATGTCTTCCACCAGAGATTCCAGCTTGGCCCGGGTCAACTTCATGTTCAGATGCTTGGGACCACTCTGGTCAGCGGTGATGAAGGGCAGATTGACGTCCGTCTGCTGCGCCGAAGAAAGCTCGATTTTGGCTTTTTCCGCCGCTTCCTTCAGACGCTGCATGGCCAGACGGTCGCTGCGCAAATCAATACCGGCTTCGGCTTTGAAAGAATCCGCCAGATAATTGATGATGCGATTGTCGAAGTCACCACCACCCAGGAAAGTATCCCCGTTGGTGGACAGCACTTCAAACTGATGCTCACCGTCCATTTCGGCAATTTCGATGATGGATACGTCAAAGGTCCCACCACCAAGATCATAAACCGCAATTTTGCTGTCGCCGGGCTTTTTGTCTTCACCAAAAGCCAGGGCCGCTGCGGTAGGCTCGTTGATGATGCGTTTCACTTCCAGACCGGCAATACGTCCCGCATCCTTGGTAGCCTGACGTTGGGCATCGTTGAAGTAGGCAGGAACGGTAATGACTGCCTCACTGACGGTTTCACCGAGATAATCTTCCGCCGTCTTTTTCATTTTCTGCAAAATGAAAGCCGAAATCTGTTGCGCAGAATATTTTTTATCGCGCACTTCCACCCAGGCATCGCCGTTTTCGGCCTTGACCACCTTATAGGGAACATGCTTCAAATCTTTCTGGACTTCGGCATCGTCGTATTTACGACCAATCAGACGCTTCACTTCATAAATGGTGTTTTCGGGATTGGTGACCGCCTGACGTTTTGCCGCTTCGCCAACCAACACTTCGCCCTCTTCGGTGAGCGCGACAATGGAAGGCGTCGTCCGCTTGCCTTCACTGTTTTCAATGACCTTGACCTTGTCGCCTTCCATGACGGCGACGCAAGAGTTGGTGGTGCCCAAATCGATGCCAATTACCTTAGCCATTATATGTTCTCCTGAATAAAAAATTTGTGTTCATATCATCAATGATTACGCAGTCTTGGGTGCCTTGGACACCGAAACCATGGCGGGACGCAGCAGACGGTCGTGCATGAGATAACCTTTCTGATGCACCGCAAGAATCCGGTTTGCATCTCCATCCGATTCCACCATGGCAATCGCCTGATGCAGATGCGGATCAAAACGCCCTTCGCCCATCTCTATGGGGGCGATGCCCGCTTTTCCCAAGGCCTGGGCAAACAGAGTCAGCGTATTTTCAATACCCTGGCGAAACTGCGTGAGCGCTTCATCACCTTCCAGGGGCGTCGCCAGGGCCAGTTCGAGACTGTCGATCACCGGCAGCAATTCCCGGGCAAAGCGGTCCACGGCATAATTACGGGCATCTTCAATCTGCTTTTCCGAGCGCTTGCGCTGGTTTTCGGCATCGGCCAAGGCCCGCAGATAATCATTGCGATAGGCCTCCGCCTTTTCCTCCCAATTGACTTCCTCCGCCTCGGATGCGGCTGGTGTATCGGTGTCTTCTGGCGACGCTACGGGTTTTTCTTCTTCACTCATGCGCAATTCACTCCTGATCGTTTGGATGTCCTCCATATGGGGAGAACCCGGCGGCATTTCAAGCCAAGCCACTCAAGATTGTGACAAGGCCCGTCCCAGTAAATGGGCGGTGCCATCCACCAGGGGAATAATCTGTTGGTAGGGCATGCGCATGGGTCCAATCACGCCGAGCACGCCCAGCACCTCGCCATCCACCACATAGGGCGCTGAGACGACACTGCAATCGCTCAAGGGCGCAAAGCCCGATTCCTCACCAATGAAGAGGCGCACTTCACTGCTGCGCATACTGCTATCGAGAAGATGGACCAGATCACGCTTCTGCCGCACCGCATTGAGTAACTTGCGCAGACGTTCGCTACCGGCCAGTTCCGGCAGGTCCAGCAATTGAAACTCCCCTTCGATAAGCATGCGCTGCTGATCTTCTTCCAGCATTTCCTCACCCAGCTCCATGGCACTGCGCAAGATGCGGTCCATTTCGTGACGGGATTGCTGCAGATCGCGCTGCAAATGCTGGATGACTTCCTGCAAGGGGCGACCACCATAACTTTCATTGAAGAAATTGGCCGCCTGATTGAGTTCAGCGGCACTGAGGGCATGTTCGGTGCGAATCAGGCGGTTTTCGACATCGCCCTTATCGGTCACAAAAATGGCCAGCACTTCCTTTTCGCGCAGCGCCAGAAAATCCACATGGCGCAACGTTCGATTGGCGCGTCGGGGCACACGGACAAACCCCGCCATGTGGGTCAACTCCGAAAGCACCTCCGTGGCCGCATGGAGCACCTGCTCGGTATCCGGAATGTAGTGCCCCAAGCGATGAATCAGCAGTTGATGGGACTCCGGGGACAGCGGCACCACCCGCAGCAGCGCATCCACAAAAAAGCGGTAACCAACAGGGGTAGGAATGCGTCCGGCAGAAGTATGGGGGGAAATCAGATAACCTTCATCCTCAAGATCCGCCATGACATTACGGACCGTAGCAGGACTGATATTGAGACCGGCGCCCTTGGCCAACTGCCGACTGCCGACCGGGACACCATTGGCTATATGCTGCTCTATGAGGGATTTGAGCAGGTGCCGCGCACGTTCATCCATAGCCATCATGTTTGTCCCCAACAGACGAGATTATCCTGTGCTGTTGCCAGGCCGCATGAATATCCGAAGAACAAGAAATCGTGGACTATGCACATATGATTGGAACGGGGTCCTTGGCACTCAACCATCAGGAGTGCTAATAACTTAGCAAAATATTGATGGCTGAGCAAAGAACCAGCCGGCCTCTCCTGAAGATTCAGGGCAGACCGCAGGGAGGCCACAGAAAATTACTTGATTTTGTCTTCCCGGTAAGCCACGTGCTTGCGGGCTTTGGGATCGTACTTTTTCATTTCCAGCTTGTCCGGCGTGGTCTTCTTGTTTTTGGTCGTGGTGTAGAAATGACCGGTACCGGCCGTGGAAACCAATTTGATTTTGTCGCGCATCAGTTAAATCCTCAGATTTTTTCGCCGGCAGCACGCAGTTCAGCCAGAACCGCATCAATACCTTTTTTGTCGATGGTACGAATACCCTTGGTGCTCACCCGCATACGCACCCAACGATTTTCACTTTCCACCCAGAAACGATGATACTGGAGATTGGGCAGAAAACGCCGACGGGTCTTGTTGTGGGCGTGCGAAACATTGTTTCCGGCCATAGGCTTTTTGCTGGTCACCTTGCAAACTCTGGACATCAGATAAATCTCCCTGAAAAATGGCGCCCTTTATACCATGGATCAGCAGTGACTGCCAGCATCAAAAATCGTTCAACAGCATTGCCTGACAAGCGCTTCCCCTGTAATTTATGGCTACTATGACTAAACGCATCCTTATTACCAGCGCCCTGCCCTACGCCAATGGTCCGATTCACCTTGGCCATCTGGTTGAATACACCCAAACCGACATCTGGGCCCGCTATCAGCGCCTGCGGGGTCATGATTGCGTTTACGTCTGCGCCGATGATGCCCATGGCACGCCCATCATGCTGCGCGCCCAGAGTGAAGGCATCACGCCGGAAGCCTTGATAGCACGCATGCATGAAGAGCATCTGCGCGACTTTACCGGCTTTGGCATCGGTTTTGATTTGTACCATAGCACCCACTCACCGGAAAACTTCGAAATATCGCAGGAGATTTATCGGGCTTTGCGCAGTGCCGATTTCATCAACATCCGCGCAATCGAACAGGCTTATGATGCCGTTGCTGGCATCTTTCTACCGGATCGTTTTATACGCGGGACCTGCCCCCGTTGCCAGGCACCCGATCAATATGGAGACAGTTGCGAGGTCTGTGGCGCTACATACAGCCCCACCGACCTGATCAATCCGGTGTCTGCCGTCTCGGGTGCAGTACCCGAACGTCGCCAATCCGAACATTACTTTTTCCAGTTGGGGGATTTTACCGGGTTCCTCAAACAATGGATTCACAGCGGCACCCTCCAGGAAGAAGTCGCCCACAAGCTGGATGAGTGGTTCAGTATTGGGCTGGCCGACTGGGACATCAGCCGCGATGCCCCTTACTTCGGCATCCCCATTCCCGATGCGCCGGGCAAGTTTTTTTATGTCTGGCTGGATGCCTTGCCCGGTTACATGGCGGCCACCCGCCACTGGTGTGCCAGTCATGGTCGTGATTTCAGTGATTACTGGGGACCCGACGCCAGCGCCGAAATTTATCATTTCATTGGCAAGGATATCATTTATTTTCATGGCCTGTTCTGGCCGGCGCTGCTCAAGGGCTCCGGACATCGACTGCCTACCGGTATTTTTGCTCACGGACACCTGACCGTAAACGGTGCCAAAATGAGCAAGTCCCGGGGGACTTCCATCACTGCCGGACAATATCTGCAACATCTCAATCCCGAATTTTTACGCTATTACATTGCCACCCGACTCAACAGTCATGTCGAAGACATTGACCTCAACCTTGAAGATTTCCTGCTGAAAGGCAACGGGGATCTGGTTGGCAAGGTCGTCAATCTGGCCTCGCGGGCGGCGGGATTCATTCATCGCTTTTTTGCCGGGCAACTGGCCCCATCACTGGGATCCGATCAGGCATTTTACGATAGTCTGCTGGACAGTCAGGAAGCCATTGGCGAGGCTTATGAAAGTCGCGAATATGGCAAAGCCATGCGCGATATCATGGCGCTTGCCGACCAGATCAATGCCTATGTAGACCAGAATGCCCCCTGGGCTATGGCCAAAAATCCTGAACAGCGCGAAGCATTACATCGCGTTGCCACTGTGACGCTGAATGGCTTCCGCATTCTGGTGACTTTACTCAGCCCGGTCATTCCCGAACTGGCGCGCAAATCGCTGACATTTTTACAAACTGAGCTTAGCTGGTCGGGACTCAGCCAACCCCTGCTGAAGCACAACATTCAGCCCTACACCCATTTATTGCAACGTATGGATAAATCCCAGGTGGACGCCTTGATTCAATCCCCCACAGAAACACCCGGTACCCAAGGTACAGCAACAAAGCCCGAACATGACGGCAAAGCGGCAGCAAAAACAGCAGCCGCTGCGCCCGGCACGGAAAGCAGCACCATCAGTATTGAGGATTTCAGCAAGATCGATTTGCGCATTGCCCGGATTGTTGCGGCGGAAGCGGTGGAAGGTGCGGACAAGTTACTGCATCTGACCCTGGATATTGGCGAAGAAAAAACCCGTTCGGTGTTTGCGGGTATCAAGAGTGCCTATGATCCGGCCAGCCTGGTGGGACGTCTGACGGTCATGGTGGCCAATCTCGCGCCGCGTAAAATGCGTTTTGGCCTGTCTGAGGGCATGGTCATGGCCGCCAGTGGTCCGGCGGGGGGGCCTTTCCTCCTGTCTCCGGATGCCGGCGCCGAACCCGGCATGCGGGTGAAGTAGGGCTGCGACCCTACTCCGCGACACCCTGAGCGGCGGCCAGAAGCACCCGCTCTTCGTAGGTTTCCCGAGCCAGGCGGACATCTTCCAGAAACCAGGGTAACTCTTTCAGCAGCAAGGCCTGAGGACCATCTACCAGCGCAGTTGCCGGATCCGGATGAAAATCCACCAGAACCATGTTGGCCCCCGCCACAACCCCCTCTGCGGTAGCATGAAAAACGTCAGGAATTCCGTCCGGCCCGGCATCACGACTGCCCACGGAGTGAGAGGGATCAATGCAGACCGGCATCCGGGTAAGACGCTTCACGGTGGGCACCTGGGCAAAATCCACGAAATTGCGATGGGGATCACCAAGGTTGCTTTTCATGCCACGCAAGCCAAACACCACCTTGGTATTCCCCTCTGAGGCCAGATATTCTGCTGCGTTGAGGGACTCTTCCAGGGTGATGCCGAAACCACGCTTGAGCAGCACCGGAAACTCGGTCTGCCTTCCCACGGCCTTGAGGAGTTCAAAATTCTGGGTATTACGGGTACCAATCTGGAGCATCACGCCGGTTGGATGTCCGGTTTTTTCCAAGGCCTCACGGATCTCATCCATGTGCGACTCGTGAAGAATTTCCATGGCAATCACCCGCATTCCATATTTGCCGGCCAGCTCAAACACATAGGGCAAACAGGCCTGGCCATGCCCCTGAAAGGCATAAGGGCTGGTGCGTGGCTTGTAGGCTCCCATACGGGTGCAGACCTGACCGTTTTCCTGAAGGGCTTTCATCATCTGCTCAACGTGCTCGGGCGTATCGACCGCGCAGAGACCCGCAAATACATTGAGGTTATCCTGCCCGAAATGGACGCCGTTGTAGTCAAAACCCTGGCTGCGATGATCGCCGGCATGCCGCCCGAGCATCCGATACTCCTTGGAAACCCGAATAGCCTGCTTCACGCCGGGCAAGGCTTCCATGTCTTCCACCCGCAACTGCTTGGTATTGCCAATCAGATAAATTTCGCTGAGCAACTGCTCGACGCCCTGTTCCTGATGAATCCGGTACTGGATATCAGACATGGCCTTGAGACGGGTCAGCAACTGTTGAAAAATGGGCGACTGCTCCGCCAGATCTGCTTCTAAAATCAGGATCATGTTCTAAGTCCTCTTGCGCTGTCTGAATGCTGATGGATCAGCCGGACCAAAGGATAACATGATCCGGCGATGATCCTCCAGAACAGCTCCCTCTCGCCCTGCCTGGGTTGGGCTTTTAGAGCATGTCCTGCGGCCGCACCCGCGCGTCGAATTCTTCACCGGAGAGAAAACCCAACTGAATCACCGCATCGCGGAGTGTACAGTGATTGCGGTGGGCGTGCTGGGCCACGGCCGCCGCGCGCTCATAACCCATCACGGGGGTCAGGCAAGTCACCAGCATCAGGGATTTTTCCATGTTTTCCTGCAAGCGTTCAGCAACCGGCTCCAGCCCCTGCAGACAATGCTCGGCAAAAGACCGGGCTGCATCCCCGAGCAGCTCGATGGACTGCAGGATATTGTAGGCAATCAGCGGCTTGTAAACATTCAGCTCAAAATTTCCCTGGGATGCGGCGAAGGCAATGGCTGCATCATTTCCATAAACCTGCACGCAAACCATGGTCAACGCCTCAGCCTGGGTGGGGTTCACCTTGCCGGGCATAATGGAAGACCCCGGTTCATTTTCAGGAAGCTGCAGTTCGCCCAGGCCTGCCCGGGGGCCGGATGCCATCCAGCGGATATCATTGGCTATTTTCAGCAAGGACATGGCGACCAGGCGCAGACTGCTGCTCAGTTGCTGGAGGGCTTCATGGCCCGCCAGCGCCGCGAAAAAATTGGCTGCCGGATGAAAAGGCAAGCCCAGTTCAGCATGCAGCTGCGCACAAGTCTGTCTGGCAAAATCCGGGTGACAGTTGAGGCCCGTGCCCACTGCCGTAGCCCCCAAAGCCAGTCCGTACAGTCCGGGCAAAGCCTGTTCAATGGCCTGAATGCCCATCTGCAACTGCGCCTGATACCCGGAAAACTCCTGACCCAGGGTCAGCGGAACAGCATCCATCAGATGCGTGCGTCCGACCTTGATCAGTGCCGCAAATTGCTGGCTTTTGGCCGCCAGCAAGTTTTCCAGATGAATCAGCGCGGGCAGCAGATTTTGCTGCGCCGCCAAGGCGGCGGCAATATGCATGGCTGCTGGAAAAGTATCATTGGAAGACTGACCAAGATTCACATGATCGTTGGGATGCACGGGGTTTTTCGTGCCCCGGACCTGGCCAGCCAGTTCGTTGGCGCGATTGGCAATGACTTCATTCACATTCATATTGCTCTGGGTGCCACTACCCGTCTGCCAGACCCGCAGCGGAAACTGTGCATCCCAGCGTCCATCGATGATTTCGCTGGCGGCAAGCTGAATATAATCGGCAACATCCTTGCCCAAAAGGCCCAATTCGTGGTTGACCTGAGCGGCGGCACGCTTGATTCTGGCCAGGGCATAAATGACCGCCATGGGCATCCGTTCGCTACCGATGGCAAAGCAATTCAGGGAGCGTTGGGTTTGCGCCCCCCACAGCGCGATATCATCCACCTCCACCAGACCCATGCTGTCTTTTTCCTGACGCATGCTCAACGGACTCCGGCCAGGGCTTCCGCCTCATCCACCATACTGGCGAGATAATCCAGGGCTCTTGACCACAAATCCGGATCTTCCAGTTGAACACCCGTTTCTGCCACCACCTCGGCAGGCGTTTTGCTGCCTCCCAGCTTCAACATGGCGATATATCCCGGCACAAAGCCCTGGGGATTTTCCCGATAACGCTGAATTAAGGCCAAAGTCAGCAATTCACCAAAAGCATAAGCGTACACGTAGCCGGGAGAGCCAATAAAATGGGGGATATAACTCCACCACCAGCGGTACCCGGGACTGAACTGGATACTGTCGGCAAACTGCTCGGTCTGGGTTTGCATCCACAGCTCTGCGAGCCTTTCCTTGCTGAGTTCGCCCTCAGTACGACGGGCATGGTGCATTACCACCTCAAAGCGATGCATGGCCATCTGCCGGAATACCGTGGCAAAGGTGTCCTCAATTTTGCCGCAGAGCAAGGTCAGACGTTGCTGCGGGTCTTGCTCCTCGCGCATCAGCCGTTCAAAAGTCAGCATTTCTCCGAACACCGAGGCTGTTTCCGCTGTAGTCAGCGGCGTATCGGCATTCAGGTAGCCCTGCTCACGCGCCAGATACTGATGGATGCCGTGCCCCAGTTCGTGGGCCACGGTCATCACGTCGCGCACCGTACCGGTATAATTGACCATCAGGTAAGGATGTACGTCAGGAGTCACCGGATGGGCAAAAGCCCCACCCCGTTTGCCAGGTGCCAGAGCCGCATCAATCCAGTGTTCGTCAAAAAAACGTTGACCGATGGCACCCAGCTCCGGCGAAAAATCGTGGACCGCCGCCAGCACAATGCGCTGGCATTCCGCCCAGTCGTAATGCCGCGCCGCGCTGGAAACAGGGGCATAGCGGTCGTAGTCCATCAGTGGTTCCACCCGCAGCAGTTTGGCCTTGAGTCGATAATAGCGGGCCACCAGAGCGTAGCGGGACACCACGGCTGCCTCCAGGGCCTCGACCATGCTGTCGGAAATTTCGTTACTCAGATTGCGCTCACTGAGCCAATGGGGATAAGAACGCAGCCGGTCGTCCAGGGCCTTATCGGCCAGAATGGCATTAAAACAGGCAGTCAGGGTGTGCAGACGAGATTCCAGCCCGGCACTCAATGATTCTGCAGCGTCGTGGCGCAGCGTCCGGTCAGGATTGGACAGCAGGGTCAGCACTTCCTGCTCGGTCATGGCCTTGCCGCGCAGATTGAAACGCATCTCTGTCAGCGTTTCGTCAAAAAGGCGCTCCCAGAGTGCCCGACCAGTTACCCGCTTTTCCGAAAGAATCTGTTCTTCGCTCTCACTGCGCAGGTGGCTGCGATATTTTCGCCAGTTGCGAAGCAGATGCGCCCAGTGGGCGAGGGCGGGATCCTGAAGTAACTGTTCAGCGCGATGTTCATCGACCGCATTCCAGGCAATATCAAAAAATATCAACTGATTGCCGACTTGAGTCGCGGCTTCTTCATAAGCCTGCAACGCCGCCCCATACGCAGGCTGGTCGGCATGAGTGACATAACTCAGATAACGAAAAGTCCCTACCCGACCCAACCGTTGACGAATGGCCTCCAGGCTTTGCATGGCTGTGGCCAGGGCAGCTGCATCCAGATCGCCCAAACCCGGTCGATACTGCCGGGCGAAATCTTCTGCTGCGCTGCTGGCCCAAAGCATATCGGCTTCCAGCCGGGGATCGTCCGAACCTGCATAAAGATCCTGTAAACGCCAATGTATCTGTTCAGCGCCGGTTGTTGTCGATTGCACTGCTTTTACCATGAATTTTCTCCCAAATGCCCTTCAGGGCAGTATCAAGCCGAATCTGGCAACGCCAGTCCGCGCCGCACACAAGTCAGCAGGGCCTCCATATCCGGAGGCACCCCCGCCCTTTGTGCCTGCCACATCATCTCGCCCATACAGTCGACGAAAAGATGTTCGGCATCACGTTCACCCCGTTTTTCGCAGGCGGTCGCGTAAAGATGGACGATACCCTGTGGCTGATTCATTGCCAACATTTCCGCCAGCCCCACATGCAGGGACATATGCAGAAAGGGATTGCTTTGCCCCTGTTCCGGGGGAAAATCCTGCTGCAGTCCTCGTTCGGCGTCTTCCAGCAAGGGCTGATACTCAGGGTGATCCAGAATGACGGCCACAATCCTGGTCTGCACCCCTTCCAGGGGTCGCCCCTCGCGAAAAGCCCGCCAACTGTCCAGGAAGACCTGCCGATATGTTTCTCGTTTACTGCCATAAAGCATAATAATTAGCCTGCAAAAGCTTCGTTGACGATGATAGGGCACATTGATATGGGTAGGAAAGGGACGCTTTTTGTGGTAAATAAGGCAAGTCTTAACAAAGCTTGCTTTGTTCTATTAAAAGCACTTATCACAGCATTATTTCAGCGGGAGATTAGCGCATCATGGCCAACGCGAATACAGTACCAGCAGCAGTAGTAAGTCTCAACGAACGCCAGTGGGAAGGGCTCGGAAAAGTCGGCGAAGCCGCCCTGCAGGTGCAAAACATGCTGCAGATGCTGCGCGACGTCCTGAATGAGCTCCCCCAGGCCATCGACACAGACAAATTGATGGAAACCATGCAGCCCTACATGGAAAAACTGCAGGGCATTTCCGAATCCCTGCAATCTTTCGTCAAGGGCAACTCCGATGAAGAGCCGCTGGATCGCCTGCGTGCGCTCATCAATGACGCCCAGCAAGCCGAACTGGACAAAACCCTCAAGGAAGTGCTGCAACTCCTCGGTAATCTGCAGCGCTCCGGATTTTTCAGCTCCATGGCTGCCCTCAGCGCCGAGTTGAAGTGCCCCATCATCGGTGAAAATCCCGAAGAAATGATCCAGAAAATCCATAGCAGTACGGCCACCATCCAGTACTGGCTAGAAAGTGCCAAGCAGGGCGTGGGCGTTGTCGGCAACATGCTTGGTCAACTGGACCTGCCGGATCGTCTTGATGAAATCCAGGAAATGGCCGACCAGTGGATTCAGATGGCCAAGCGCGCCCAGCGCCTGATTCAGGGTGACGCTCCCGATCTGCAGACCCGCCTGAGCGGCATGCTCGACATGGCGGAAATTTTGGGCGGGCAGATGAATATTGCCATTGGCACCCTGCGCGACACCATGCCCGAAGTTCTCGAAAGTGCCAATATGGGCAATGCGCTGGCCAGCATCGGTTCGGGCAGCAACCGCTGGATACAGGTGGCCATGCGCATCAAGAAACTTACCCAGGGTGACGGCTCTGTGGACATGGTCACTCGGGTTGAGGGCCTGTTGGACCAGGTGGAACATCTGGCCGGTTATGCGGCCAGTGCCGGATTTTTTGTGCAGGCGGGTAAAGATGGCCTTGGTGCCGTTAAAGGCATCATCTCCGACCTCGACCTTCCCGACAAGCTCGATGATATTGCCGAAGAGGCCGAAAAATGGCTGAAAATTGCCATACGCGCCAAAAACCTGGCTCAGGGTGATGCAGATAGCCTTGCCGATCGCGTGGGCGCGCTGCTCAAGATAGCCGAAACGGTAGGCGGTTCCCTGCAGGCTGCCGCCGAGGCCCTGGAGGCCAGAGGCATTCATCTGGAAGAAATCCTGACCCCGCGCGGCGATCTGAACATTGCCTTTGGCACCGGTGCGGATTTAGTCGCTGAAATGTGGCATGACGGCACCATTCAGCGCATTGGCAGCAGCATCAGCCAAGGTGCCGTAATCTGGATGGAAATCGCCCAGATTGGTGCCAAAGCGCTCAAGGGAGATGCAGAAAGCATCAATCATCGGATCAAGGATATTGTTCAGGGCCTCCACGATGCCCATCTGATCGACATGTTGCCTGAAGTATTTGTCCTGGTCGGCAACCTGCAGAAGGCCGGTCTGGTTGGCAAGATCAACATGGTCATGAGCAAGGTTGTGCCCATGATTCCGTCCGATGAAGTATTTGCCGGAGGCCTTGACAAGGCCGTCAAGGCGCTGGAACTGACCAAAACCGAAATGCAGAATGAAGCCAACAAGGGCGGCGGTATTTTTGGTCTGATGAAAATCGTTTTCGCCAAGGATACCCAGTACCTGCTCAAATTCTTCATCCGTTTTGCGACGATTTTCATGAAGTCGCTGAAAGCCAGCTAAGTATTCCATCATTCTGGCTCGATTAAAGCCCCGGTCTGCCAACAGACCGGGGCTTTTTAATGGTTGATGATGGACGCGCTGATCATCCGGTCAAACGAAATAGCTTGGCTTTTTGGCCCTAAAAACGGCGGTTGCCGTGGGTGCTTTTTGCTCCGTTGTTCCTCGCCTGTTGTTCTAACGTGCATTGCGACTCGCGCCACCCCGGAGACTGAAAGAAAA
>DYJM01000164.1:425-2599 GCA_020723125.1 Acidithiobacillus ferrivorans | reverse complement strand
GCTGATAGCTTGATCTTTCTCAAGCGCTGGAAAGACAGCCGTCAATTCGAAGGCGGCTTCGAGACCCTCTCGGGAGAATGCGCCGAGGTCCTCGGTATCGAGCAGGATCTGGCCAAGCGGGATTTCCGCGAGCTGATCGAGCTGGATTACTTCCGCCTGATCGACCAGAAGATCATCAGCGACCTGGTGCGGGCGGTGGCAGCCCGCACGGCCTCCAGCGGTGACGTGGCGATCTGGGTTCGCCAGCGGCGGCAGGGTCACTGGTATCGTGAATACCGGCATTTGTACGAGGCGGTCGATTACGCTGCCCAGTTCATCCACGCCCTGGGCGAGGCCAAGCTCGCCATGGACAGCCTGGCCGAAGGTGTGCAGCGCTACAGTCGTTTCTGGTATCTGCTCGATCAGCTCTACCGCAAGTTCACCTACCATGTGCGCATGTCAGGACAGGCGTCGCTGATGGGCAGCCTGACCGATCAGATCGAAAATCTCTACTCCAACAACTACCTGCTGAAGCTGGGCGACCGTTTTCAGACCTTCGTGGATACGGCATCGAAGTGGGAAGCCTTCCCAGTGCGCAAGCAGAATGAGTTTTTCTCGACTTACGTCCAGCCGTTTCTGCGCAAGGACAACAAGGTCTGCGTGATCATTTCCGATGCCATGCGCTACGAGATCGGCGATGAGCTGCTGAGCCTGATCCGCCAGGAGGACCGCTACAGCGCCGAACTGGAACCGGCACTGTCGATGTTGCCCAGCTACACCCAGCTCGGCATGGCGGCGCTGTTGCCCAACAAGGCACTGGCGATTGCCGACAACGAAACCGGCACCGTGCTGGTGGATGGGCAAAGCTCCCAGGGAACGGCCAACCGCATCAAGATCCTTGGCCAGGCGATCAGTCAACGGGCTACGGCCTGCAAGGCCGACGAGCTGATGACCATGAAGGGTGACGACTGCCGGGCGCTGGTGCGCGACCACGACGTGATCTACATCTACCACAACCGCATCGACGCCACCGGCGACAAGCGGGAATCCGAGGAGCGGGTTTTCGAGGCAGTGGAAGAAACCCTGCAAGAGCTGATTCGCCTGATCAAGAAGCTCAACAATGCCAATCTTTACAATTTTCTGGTGACCTCGGACCATGGCTTCATCTACCAGAACCGCGCCATTGACGAGAGCGACTTTTCCGGGGTCGATGCCGAGGGTGAACAGATTCTGTTCCGGGACCGCCGCTTCGTGCTCGGCAAGGGGCTTGCCGAGGCATCCAGCCTGCACAAATTCACCCCCAAGCAACTTGGCCTGACCGGTGAGGTGGAGGTGCAGATTCCCAAGTCGATCAACCGCCTGCGCCTGAAGGGCTCCGGCAGCCGCTTTGTGCATGGCGGCGCGTCGCTGCAGGAGGTGGTGATTCCGGTGCTCAAGATCAACAAGAAGCGCCAGAGCGATGTCACCGCCGTTGAGGTGGACATCCTGCGCGGAGCCAGCTCGGTGATTACCTCCGGGCAACTGGCGGTGACCATGTACCAGGCCGGGCCGGTGACGGACAAGATCCAGCCGCGTGTGCTGCGGGCTGGCATCTACACCGAGGCAGGCGACCTGATCTCCGACAGCTTTGAGCTGACCTTTGATCTAAGCTCGGACAACCCCCGTGAGCGGGAGATTCAGGTGCGCTTCGTGCTGACCCGCAAGGCCGACGAGGTCAATGGCCAGGAGGTCATTCTGCGCCTTACAGAAAAACACGCCGGGACTTCACATTACAAGGAATACAAGTCGCTTCGCTACCTGATGCGGCGCTCATTTACCAGCGACTTCGATTTCTGAGTAGTCAGCTGTCAGTAATCAGCTGTCAGCCGTCAGTAGTCAGCCGTCAGTAATCAGCTGTCAGTAGTCAGCCGTCAGTAATCAGCCGTCAGTAATCAGCCGTCAGTAATCAGCTGTCAGTTTTCAGTAATCAGTAATCAGTAAAGGAAAAGGCGATGAAATTTGAGGATATGGAGATTTGGAAACGGTCGGCGAGGCTTTCGGCGGAGCTGTACAAGTCGTTTGCCGATTGCCGGGATTTTGGATTCAGAGATCAGATTACGCGCTCAGGGTTATCTGTTTTTAAGTAGTCAGCCGTCAGTTTTCAGTAATCAGTAAAGGAAAAGGCGATGAAATTTGAGGATATGGAGATTTGGAAA
>DYJM01000164.1:0-325 GCA_020723125.1 Acidithiobacillus ferrivorans | reverse complement strand
CGATTGCCGGGATTTTGGATTCAGAGATCAGATTACGCGCTCAGGGTTATCTGTTCCGAGCAATATTGCAGAGGGTTCGGAGAGAAGTTCGAAGAAAGACTTTATTCGGTTTCTTCAATATGCGAAAGGTTCATGTGGCGAGTTGAGAACTCAAATTTATATCGGTATAGATATTGGTTATATCGAGCAGGACCAAGGTAAAAAGTGGATAAACGAAACCCGAGAGATCTCCGCCATGTTGGTAGGCTTTATCAATTCAATAGAAAAACAACTGATAACTGACGGCTGATAACTGATTACTGATTACTGACGGCTGATAACTGAT
>DYJM01000163.1 GCA_020723125.1 Acidithiobacillus ferrivorans | reverse complement strand
GAGCATCTTCGCTTTCTCTCTATTCATTTTGTAAAGTGCGAAATATAGGCTAAACCTAATCACTTAAACCCTCATGATCTGTTATAATTTACATGAACATCTAACCATTTGACGTGTTGCTCGTTTCTCAATGGGAGAGAATGAAACGCAAACCAAAAATCAAATCTCGTTGACACGCAAAACCCTGTATGGGATCATGTTGCTGGGGGTATTCCTTTCTACCTTCGGCGAGGGGGATTGCCTTCTGTCCATGCACAACCCCAAAACAACCGCCTAAAACTTCATCGTTTCAAAGAGGAGTAGCTATGAATAGATAAAAGACGCGCTACGATTCATCGCCGCACTAGCGGCACAGGCGGATCCAAACCGCTTCCCATCGTATTTTCATTTTGTTCAAATTATGGAGAAAATTATGCAACGCAAAATGTTCGTTTTGTTCGCCGGGCTGGTGATGTTCAGCCTGATCATCGCGCCAGTGGGAATGGTTGGAGCGCAGGAACCCCTGCCGCCTACGCCCAGACCCTCCCAGCCGTTTCAACCATCCTCTAATCCGCCGTCCTACCCGCCTTTTGCAGACGAACTGAAAGTGGGCGGCGGAATTCCCATGCAGGCTGCTCCTGAAATAGGCATTCAAGCATTAACCCTGGGCGCTTCAGGCCTGAGTTTCAGTTACGCGCAGACCTTTGGAGAAACAGAAACCGGGTACCTGGAAGACAACAACCACTTCTACGGTGCCGAGGGAGTTACGACCGACGGTACAAATCTATGGGTGAGTGATTCCTGGGGTGACCGCGTGCTAAAGTTTGACGGTACCAACGGAAACTTTCTACAAAAAATTGGCAAAGCCAGCTATATAGATAGCACAGGTGCCAGTCTTGATTACATTAGTGACATAGGAGTAGACCCAACCGGTAACACATGGGTAGTGGATAGTGGCGCAGCGCATGTCGTCAAGTTTGATGCCAGCGGACAACGCGTGAGCGAATTGGGACAGGTTTGGAACGCCGGATCGGGCAACGACCAATTCAATGATCCGATTGGTATCGCATTTGACGGCGCTGGCAATATCTATGTCAGTGATAGCGGAATTTGGGGCGAATATGGTAATCATCGTATCCAGATTTTTGATAGTAGCGGCGCTTACATCCAAACCATTGGCGAAACGGGTGTGGCTGGCTCGGATAATGCTCACTTCCGTAGCCCGCGCCATATTGCCATCTATGGCAACGCGCTTTACATTGCTGACGCAGGTAACCATCGCGTGCAGGTTTTTAATATCACCACTCCAGCGTCACCTGTTTATGTGGCAACGCTGGGAGCGTCAGGCGTATCTGGTTCGGACAACGCGCACTTCGACCACCCGGAAGGCGTGAGTGTGGACGCTGCCTACATTTATGTCGCTGACAGCAACAATGACCGGGTGCAAATTTTCAACCAGACAACGCGGGCATATGTGGCAACCATCGGTAGCGGCAGTTATGGCACGGGTCCTTATGAGTTCAACCATCCCAGTGATGTATCCGTGGATACTGCAGGCAATATCTACGTTGCTGACAACTGGAACCATCGCGTGAATCAATACAACAACGCCCGTAGCTATGTGCGTACTTATGGAGAAACTGGCGTTTCATATTTAACGGATGGCTATCATTATTATTATCCCGTGGGCGTAGCTGTCGCCGCCGATGGGAGCATATACATTACTGAAGAGCGTGGCCACCGTTTGGTGAAGTTAAACGCAGCAGGTGTCCCGCAATGGACAATTGGGGAACCAGGTCAGAACGGGAGTGACAATACTCATTTCTTTGGGCCTCAGGATGTGGCTGTAGATTACAGCGGGCACGTTTACACTGTGGAAAGCTGGGGAGGAGGGGTAAATGACCGCGTGCAAATATTCAACTCGGACGGCACTTACCACGCCACACTAGGCGGTAGTTCAGGCACAGGGAACAATCAGTTCAACGGTCCTAATGGCATTACGGTAGGCCTGAATGGTTTCATCTACGTAGCCGACTCGGGAAACGAGCGCGTACAGATTTACAATGAATCGAGTCTCGCATACGTAGCAACCCTGGGTGTGACAGGCGTATCAGGATCAGACAATGCACATTTCAGCAGACCAACTGATGTGGCAGTAGATGGGAACGGCACGATCTATGTGGCTGATGAAGGAAATGACCGTGTTCAGGTTTTTAATGCCAGTTATCAGTATGTCCGCACGATTGGCGAAACCGGGATTACAGGAAGTGATTTTGGTCACTTTGACGGTTGGGGTCCTCATCGTTTAAGTGTAGATACCCAGAACCGGCTGTATGTGTCTGATACAGGCAATAACCGTATCCAAGTCTTTGACGCGACTGGCGCCTATCTCACTACGATTGGAGGAAATTCGGGAGCGCAGAACGGCCGTTTCCGCGGGGCATTTGGTGTGGCAATAGGACCGGATGGCGCAGTTTATGTTACTGAGCGGACCAACAACCGCGTCCAAAAATTCACCCTCGGCACGCCTGGCTGGCGGCAATCCAATCTCAACGGATTTGGTGAACGGGCCAACCGCATCGCCAGCCTGGCCTCCTTCGGTAATCAACTCTACGCCGGCA
>DYJM01000045.1 GCA_020723125.1 Acidithiobacillus ferrivorans | reverse complement strand
TGATAGTTGAGGGCCTCCCTCCGCGAAAGTCGGTCACCGCCAGACGCCTATACCTGTCAACCCCATCTGCTCAATATGCGATGGGGTTGATTTTTTTTGAACAACTGCGTACGATGCGCAAAAAAGTGGGCCAAGTGCCCACTTTTTGTTTCTGTATCAGGGAATGATGAACGTGGAAGAACGATTGGTTCAGGAAATTGCCCGGCAGGTTGGCACAATGGGCTGCGCCTTGGTCGATGCGCGGATGTTGCGTAGCGGTCGCGCAATTACCCTGCAGATATTGATTGAAAAAGAAGACGGGGCTTCGGTCACTATTGAAGACTGTGCTACCGTCAGCCGCCAGCTCAGTGTATGGCTGGATGTTGCCAATCCTATTAATGGGGCCTACCGTCTGGAAGTATCCAGTGCGGGCCTGGATCGTCCTCTGAAAACATTACGGGATTACGAAAGATTCCAGGGTGAGCACGCGGAACTGCGTTTACACGGATTGCATCAGGGTCGCCGCCGTCTGTTGGGCGTTTTGCAGGGGCTGGAGGATCAGAAAGTGGTTATTGAAAACAGTGAGGGGCGCTGGACACTGGCGCTGAATGAAATTCATAAGGCTAAGTTGGTTCCCCAATGGTGAAGGGGCGGATATGCGGAGAGGAGCTAGTCAATGAGTCGTGAACTTCTTTATCTGGCGGATGCTGTCGCCCATGAAAAGGATGTGGACCGGGAAGTCATTTTTCAGGCTCTGGAAGCATCACTGGTTTCCGCATCCAAGAAGAAATATGGGGCAGACTGGCACATTGTGGTGGATGTGGACCGCAAGACCGGGGACTATGTGACCCGACGTTTGTGGGAAGTAGTAGCGGACGAAGAAAAAGATTTTGATGCCGATCTGCAAATCCGTCTGGAGGCAGCCAAGGCGATACGTCCCGACGTGAGTCTGGGCGGCTTTGTGGAAGAAGTTCTGCCACCGGTCGAATTTGGTCGCATTGCCGCACAGACCGCCAAGCAGGTGATTGTCCAGAAAGTACGCGATGCTGAACGGGACCGGATTGTTTCCGACTTTGCCTTGCGTAAAGGGGATATTGTCAGTGGTCTGGTCAAGCGTATGGAAAAAGGCAATGCCATTGTCGATATGGGGCGGGCAGAGGCGCTGTTGCCCAAAGATGAAATGATGCCCCGTGAGGCCATTCGTCCCGGCGACCGGGTCAAGGCACATCTACAGGACGTGCGCAGGGTGCAGCGTGGTCCCCAGTTGTTTTTGTCGCGGGTCAGCCCCGAATTGTTGATCAAGCTGTTTGCCCAGGAAGTGCCGGAAATCGGTAACGGTATGATCGAAATCATGGGCGCGGCACGGGATCCTGGCTTGCGCGCGAAACTGGCGGTGCGCTCCAATGACCCTCGGGTGGATCCAGTGGGTGCCTGTGTCGGCTTGCGCGGTAACCGTGTCCAGACGGTCATCAACGAACTCAAGGGTGAGCGTATTGATATCGTCATCTGGTCGGCAGATCCGGCTAGTTATGTCATCAATGCCTTATCACCGGCCGAAGTGTCGAGTATTGTGGTAGATGAAAACACCCACAGTATGGATGTGGTCGTCGATGCTGAAAACCTCTCCCAGGCCATCGGGCGCGGCGGGCAGAATGTGCGCCTGGCCACGCAGTTGACGGGATGGACCATCAATATCCTGACGGAAGAAGAAGCCCAGGCCAAACGTGACGAAGAAGATTCCAAGTTCCTGAATCATTTTGTTCAAGAGTTGGGCGTGGATGAAGATCTGGCGCAACTGCTGGTCAGCGAGGGCTTTACCTCCATTGAGGAAGTGGCTTATGTGCCGGTTGCCGAGATGATGGAAATTGAAGCGCTCGATGAAGAACTGGTCAACGAACTGCGGCGTCGGGCGCGCGATGTGCTTTTGAATAAGGCTATTGCCCAGGAAGAACAGGTGGCCTTAAGCGAACCTGGCGAAGACCTGCTAAACCTGAAAGGAATGGATAAAGGCCTGGCCCATCTGCTGGCCAGCAAGGGTGTGGTCACTGCCGAAGATTTGGCGGAGCTGGCAGCCAGCGAGTTATGTGAGATGGTCGGGATTGATGAAGAGCGTGCCAAAGCTCTTATTCTGGAGGCGCGTGCGCCCTGGTTTGCTTGATACGAACCCTGTGAACGCATTGTGCGAACAAGTGGTTTTGGAGAAAGAGGATTATGACGGTAACTGTCGCCAATTTTGCAGCTGAATTAGGTGTAACCCATGCGCGCTTGTTGGAGCAGTTGAATGCTGCGGGCATCGTGAAAAAAACAGCAGACGATGTAGTCACTGAAGACGACAAACATCGCTTGCTGGCTTCGTTACGCAGTGCCCATGGAGAAGGAAGTGGCGAGCTGCGGCGGATCACCCTGAATCGGACCAGCACCTCTGAAATCAAGCAGTCGGTCGGTGCGGGAAAATCCCGTACTGTGCAGGTGGAGGTCCGGCGTAAAAGAACCTACGTCAAACGTGAGGTGACCGTAGATGAACCGGTAGAGCAGCCGCCAGCTGCAGAAACTCCGGCTGCTGAACCGATCAAGGCCGTTGAGCCGTCGATCCCCGAGATTGAAACGACGCTGGCGAGCCCCGTTGACGTTGCTGTGACGGAGACTGTCCAGGACTCAGCCGCCCCTGCTGCCCAGCAAGCTGCTCCCGAAGCGGTAGAATCTGCAGCGCAACCCGCAGTGACTACGCCCGAAGCTGTGCCGGCAGTGGAGCCAAAAGCGTCAGGCGCTGAACGTCAGCCTGCTGCCCGTGTCCATAGCGAACGCGCTGCGGCACCGGATCGTAACCGTGCGCCAGTCAGAGAACGCCCGCGTCCGGCAGCTACAGCCCCGGCCAAAGCACCGTCGGCCCCGCCGCGTGGGAAAAAAGCAGGCCCGGCAGGTCGCGGAGAGGATGATCGTTCCGGTGCCGGACGGCGCGGTCCACGGCGTAATGAAGATGAGGGCAATGCCGATATTCTAGCGCGGCGGCGTAAACCGGGAGACAAGAAAAACCGGAATCGCGGTGCGCAGACGGGCAATGAAGCCATCATGGCACCGGTGATCCGCGAAGTGGCCGTCCCCGAAACAATTACGGTGGGTGAACTGGCCAGCCGCATGGCGATCAAGGCCACGGATGTCATCAAGGCCATGATGAAAATGGGCGTGATGGCGACCATCAATCAAGTGATTGATCAGGAAACGGCGGCCATTGTCGTTGAAGAATTGGGTCATAAGGTCAAGATGGTGGCCATGACCAGTCCCGAAGCCTTCCTGATGGATGAAGGCAGTACAGAGACCCCGATCATTGGCAGACGGCCCCCCGTGGTCACGGTAATGGGGCATGTGGATCACGGTAAAACCTCACTACTCGATCGGATCCGCTCGACGCAGGTAGCCAGTGGCGAAGCGGGGGGAATTACCCAGCACATAGGCGCTTATCATGTGGAAACGCCCAAAGGCATGGTGACTTTTCTGGATACGCCAGGGCATGAGGCTTTTACCGCCATGCGCGCCCGAGGTGCGCAGGCTACCGATATTGTCGTTCTGGTAGTGGCGGCGGATGACGGGGTGATGCCGCAAACCATTGAAGCCATTCATCATGCCAAGGCGGCGCAGGTGCCGATTGTTGTGGCTGTCAACAAGATTGACAAACCTGGAGTTGATCCCGAACGGATCCGTCAGGAATTGGCAGGTCATGAGGTGGTTCCTGAAGAATGGGGTGGAGACGTACAGTTTGTGAATGTTTCGGCTAAGGCCGGTCTGCATATTGATGATCTCCTGGATGCGATCCTGTTGCAGGCGGAAATGCTCGAACTGGATGTGCAGAGTAATGGTCCGGCCAAGGGCGTGGTCATCGAGTCCCGTCTTGATCGGGGGCGGGGTGTGGTGGCTACGGTACTGGTTCGTCAGGGCACCCTGCATGCCGGGGATATGCTCCTGGCAGGCGCCCAGTTTGGGCGCGTGAAAGCACTGGTCAATGATGCTGGGCAAAGCACGCAGGAAGTAGGCCCCGGTTTGCCTGCCGAGGTTCTTGGCCTCAGTGATGTACCCCAAGCGGGTGATGAGGTCGTGGTTGTGGCCGATGAACGCAAGGCGCGCGAAGTCGCGCTGTTCCGTCAGGGCAAGTTCCGTGATGTGCGCCTTGCCAAAACCCAGAAGGCTTCCCTGGAAAGTCTTTTCGAAGCCGCTGCTGACGGTCAGTTGCAGCAGTTGAATCTGTTGATCAAGGCGGACGTACAAGGCTCGGTGGAAGCACTGAGTACGACGCTGGAACGCCTTTCCACCTCAGAAGTGAAAGTGACCGTGATCCACGCAGGTGTGGGAGGTATTACCGAATCGGATGTGAATCTGGCGACAGCTTCGCAAGCAGTGCTTATCGGCTTTAATGTACGGGCTGAAGCTCAGGCCCGTCGCCTCATCGAAAGCACTGGTGTGGATGTACGTTATCACAGCGTGATTTATGATGCCGTGGATGAAGTCAAAGCCGCCATGAGTGGCATGCTGGCACCGGAAATCCGTGAAAAAATCATTGGTCATGCTGAAGTTCGCGAAACTTTTCGGGTTCCCAAAGTGGGTACGATCGCCGGCTGTATGGTCATTGATGGTGTTGTTCGCCGCAATGCCAAGGTCCGCGTGCTGCGTCAGGACGTGGTCATTCACAGCGGTGAAATGGATTCATTGCGCCGCTTCAAGGATGATGCCAAGGAAGTCCGGGAAGGTTTCGAGTGTGGTATCGGCCTGCGTAATTACAATGACATCAAAAACGGGGATATCATTGAGGCCTACGAAACCACTGAAGTCGCACGTACGGTCTAGGAGTTGGCGTTGCAGCATTCTCATCGTGCTTATCCGCGCGGCGCCAGGGTGTCTCACCTGCTCCGTGAAGAAATTGCCGCGCTGTTGCGCGAGTTGCATGGCCTTCCTGCTGATCTGGCGCTCTTGCCGCCCAGCATAACCATGGTTGACTTGCCTGCTGACATGGGTTCGGCGACCGTTTTCTTTTCCCTGATGGATGGTCCCGAGCGCGCCGCTGCGGTCCGCCAGATCCTCGATGCTCGGGCGGGAGAAATGCGTCAGATATTGGGGAAGCGTCTGGCCTTGCGGCGGATTCCGCCCTTACGCTTTGTTTATGATGCGCGTTTTGATCGGGGTGCGGAAATGGCAGAAATTCTCGCGCATTTGCCGCCTGCTGCGGATGAGGAAGCGGGATCATGACCTGTCAGCATGGCCTGTTGTTGCTCGATAAGCCAGAGGGTTTAACCTCCAATGCGGCCCTGCAGCGCGCCAAGCGGATCATGGGGATCAAAAAAGCGGGACATACCGGCAGTCTCGATCCCATTGCCACCGGGCTGCTGGTCCTGCTCTTTGGCGAGGCCACCAAGGTCTCTGATTACATTCTGAATGCCGACAAGTCCTACCGGGCGACCCTGCGGCTGGGACAGACAACCAGCACGGGTGATCGTGAGGGCGAGATTCTGGAAGAAAAGGCGGTCACGGTAGAGCGTGCCGATATCGAGGCCATGCTCCCGCGTTTTCTGGGAGAAATTGCCCAGATTCCTCCCATGTACTCGGCCATCAAGCAGGGTGGCAAGCCTTTGTACGAGCTGGCTCGCAAAGGGCTTGAGGTGGAAAGGGCGCCGCGTCAGGTGCGCATTGACGCTTTGCGTCTGATAGAATTCACCGGGAATCGTCTGGTCATGGATGTGGATTGTTCCAAAGGAACCTACATTCGCAGTCTGGCGATGGATTTGGGCGCGGCCTTGGGTTGTGGGGCTCATGTCGAAGCGTTGCGACGAACGTGCACAGGGCCATTCAGGATCGAGGACGCATTTACTCTGGAAGCGTTGGCAGAGCAGCAGAAACAGGGGGAATGTCCGTTAAAGGCGATGGATCTGGCACTGGAGTATCTGCCCGCCGTCACCCTGACGGAGAACACCGCTTATTATTTGCGTCAGGGGCAGGGTGTGCTGGTGGCACATGCACCTTCTCTGGGACGTATTCGCCTTTACGGACCGGGTGCGCAGTTTCTCGGTCTGGGAGAGGTCATGGACGACGGAAAGGTGGCGCCACGCCGCCTCATGAGCGTAAACTAGGGAGTATTGTTTTTTTAGAAGTTCCGAGGAGAAGAATTTATGTCGCTGTCGCGTGAAGTCAAAGCAGATGTTGTTCAGGGTTATGCTACCCATGCAGGAGATACGGGTTCTCCCGAAGTGCAGGTCGCACTTTTGACCACCCGTATTGAAGGATTGGCTGATCATTTCAAGATTAACAAGCATGATCATCATTCCCGTCAAGGATTGCTGAAAATGGTGGGCCAACGCCGCAAGCTGCTGGACTACCTCAAAAAGCGTGATGTGAATCGTTATCGTTCGCTGATTGAGCGTCTGGGTCTGCGTAAGTAAGGAGAAGGTTTTGGCCATCATTCGGAAAGAGTTGGATTTCGGCGGACAGCGCCTGCATCTGGAAACAGGTCGTATGGCGCGTCAGGCTGATGGGGCGGTACTGGTTTCCAGTGGCGACACAGTGGTTCTGGTGACGGCCGTTGGCCGTCGTGAAATGCAACCCGGTCAGGACTTCTTCCCCTTGACGGTCAATTATCAGGAAAAAGCCTATGCTGCCGGTAAAATTCCGGGGGGCTTCTTCAAGCGCGAAGGTCGGCCAACTGAAAAAGAAACCCTGACCTCGCGACTGATTGATCGACCCATTCGTCCCTTGTTTCCCAAAGGATTCATGAATGAAGTGCAGGTCATCGCCACGGTTCTTTCCGTGGATCGCGATCATGACCCGGACATTCTGGCGATGCTCGGCGCTTCGGCAGCCCTGGCGATTTCCGGTATTCCTTTCAATGGTCCTGTCGGGGCCGCCCGGGTGGGTTACGTCAATGGACAATATGTCCTGAATCCCAGCACTGCCCAATTGGCTGAATCGCAGTTGGATCTGGTCGTGGCCGGAACCCGTAATGCGGTGTTGATGGTGGAATCAGAAGCCCAGCAACTGCCTGAAGAAGTGATGCTTGAGGCCGTCATGTTTGGGCACGCCGGATTCCAGCCGGTCATTGAGGCTATTGAGGCCCTGGCCCATGAAGTGGGTAAGACCAGCTGGAACTGGGTGGCACCCGTAGCCGATGAGGCTTTGGGTCAGCAGGTGCAGGCCAAGGCTTCGGGCTTGCTGCAGGAAGCCTATTCGTTGGTGGAAAAACAGGCGCGTAGTAAGAAGCTTGAAGAAATTCAGCAGCACATGGTTGCAGAATTAGCCGCAGAAGATGCGCAGCGGGCAGACATGGTGCGTGCTTTTGTTAAAAAAATCGAAACCGGTATTGTCCGGGGGCGGATTCTGGATGGTGCGCCGCGCATTGATGGGCGGGACACCAAGACGGTGCGACCCATTACGATTGAAGTAGGGGTTTTACCCCGTACCCATGGTTCGGCCCTGTTTACCCGGGGTGAAACCCAGGCTCTGGTCGTCGCAACTTTGGGAACCAAGGGCGATGAGCAGATTATCGACGCTCTTCAGGGAGAAAGTCGTGATCGCTTCATGCTCCATTACAATTTCCCGCCATTTTCTACCGGCGAAACGGGTGTGGTGGGGTCACCCAAACGCCGTGAAATTGGTCACGGTCGTCTGGCAAAAAGGGCAGTAGCCGCAGTGTTGCCGGAAGCCAGCGAATTTCCCTACAGCCTGCGGGTGGTTTCGGAAGTGCTGGAGTCCAATGGTTCTTCCAGTATGGCTACGGTGTGCGGCGCTTCATTGGCCCTGATGGATGCCGGTGTTCCATTGAAGGCCCCCGTTGCCGGAGTCGCCATGGGACTGATCAAGGAAGGTGAGCGCTTTGCGGTCCTGACCGATATCCTGGGTGATGAAGATCATCTGGGTGACATGGATTTCAAGGTGGCGGGTACCGAGCAGGGGGTGACTGCCCTGCAGATGGATATCAAAATTGACGGTATTACCCGTGAAATCATGGCTGCAGCCCTAAAGCAGGCCCATGCCGGACGCCTTCATATTCTGGGTCTGATGAATGCAGTGCTCGAAAAAGGCCGCGTCGAACTTTCGGATAACGCCCCGCGCATCATTACCATACACATCAATCCGGACAAAATCCGTGATGTCATCGGGCCGGGCGGCAAAGTCATTCGCGCCCTGACGGAAGAAACCGGTGCTGCCATTGATATTCAGGATAATGGTACGGTCACCATTGCCACGGTGGACAGTGAAGCCGGTGCTGCCGCCCGTCGGCGGATTGAACTGCTGACGGCGGAAGTACAGGTGGATACCATATATGATGGTAAAGTGGCAAAAATCATGGACTTTGGCGCTTTTGTCACCATTCTTCCGGGGCGTGATGGTCTGCTGCACATTTCCCAGATCAGCAGCGAGCGGGTCAGTGATGTCCACGACTACCTCAAGGAAGGGCAGGCAGTGCGGGTGAAAGTTCTGGAAGTTGATCGTCAGGGCAAAATCAAGCTCAGCATGAAGGACATTACCCAGTAATTCTGGATTTGGCGGTTTTGACAAAAAATATCGAAGCTTCGGTAAGCACGCTGGATAACGGCGTAGTCGTTCTCAGCGAAAGCTTGCCGGGTCGCCAAAGCGTGGCCCTGTCCCTGACCTTGGGAAATGGTAGCCGTGATCAGGCTGCAGATGAAAATGGTTTTGCCCATCTTCTGGAACACATGCTCTTCAAGGGCAGTACCAAAAGAGATGGAGATGCACTGAATGCAGCGATGGAATCCCTGGGCGGGACCATCAATGCCTTCACCGATCGTGAGAGTACGGTTTTCCATGGCACGGTGCTGGCCGAGGATGCTCAGGAAGCTTTTGTGCTGCTCAGTGAAATGCTCACGCAGCCACGTTTTGATCACGCGGATTTACGTCTGGAAAAACAGGTGGTTGCCCAGGAGGCCGCCATGGCTGCAGAAGACATGGAGGATTGGGTACAGGAGCGGGCCTTATTGGAAATATGGGGAGAGCATCCCCTGGCCTGGCCCGTGTTGGGCAAGGCCAGCTGTATTCGTGCAGCCAGCCGTAAACGCATACAGGCCTATCACGAGCGGGTGCTGGCCGAATCGCCCCTGATTGTTACGGCAGTCGGTGCTGTGGATCATGAGCGTTTGTGTGGATGGGTGCAACATGCCTTTCCCGAATCGCGTCGTCCGGCTCCTCCGCAAAATGCTTTGTCTCCCCGCTTTCAGTTTGGCAAAAAAAGTCTGCGCCGTTCAGAAGCCCGTCAGGCGCATTTGGTCTGGATGGCACCAGCTTGTTCCGTCGGATCAGAAGACTATCTCGCCCATGTTGTGGCCAATGCCATTCTGGGGGGAGGCACTGCCTCTTATTTATTCCGGGAACTCCGGGAAAGACGTGGATTGGCGTATCAGGTATTTTCCCATCTGGATGCCTTGCGCGACTGTGGCGAATGGTCGATGTATGTAGCCACTCCGGAAGATAAAGCCCATGAAGCCGGTAAGGCGATGTCCGAAGTGCTGACTAACTTGCTGAGTGAGGGACCCGGTTCGAGCGATATGCTCTGGGCAAAACGCAGTTTGCGGATTCAGTTGTTGCTCGGACAGGAAGATGCCGAACTGCGCATGAGTCGGCTGGCCCGCCAGTGGCTTTATCTGGGCCGCCTGCATTCGACAGAACAATCCTTGCAGAAACTGGAGCTTGTGGACGCAGAAGCCGTACGTCGGGTTTTGCGCGAAGCCTGGGAACAACGCCTGGAAATGAGCTGCTTGCCCGCACGTCGCAAGACTTAGGAAAACTGGTCCTTCCAGCGTCGCAACGCGGTAAATACAGACAATGTCGTGCCGCCGCTGAGGGGGTCAAAGTGCCGGGCACTGGCAATCAGCGCGGGATCAGCGCAGCGCAGAAAAGGATTGCTGGCGCGTTCCAGAGCAATGCTTGACGGCAAGGTGGGTTGTCCACGCTCGCGCTGCTTTTGGGCTTGTATTTGTCTGTCCCGAATAACCGGGTTGCCGGGATCCACCAAAGCTGCAAAACGCAAATTATTCTCGGTGTATTCGTGGGCGCAGTACACCGCTGTCTCCGGAGGAAGCGCGGCAAGCTGCTGCAAGCTATGGAACAACATCTCGGGAGTACCTTCAAAGAGCCGTCCGCAGCCGGCAGCAAAAAGCGTGTCACCGCAAAACAGGGACGCATTCCAGACATAAGCCAGGTGATCCCGGGTATGCCCCGGAACTTCCAGAACCTGGATTTCTGCGGAGCCGATGGTTAGTTTTCCGGCAGCGACGGGATGGGTCAGGGCAGGTATACGGTCATTGGCACCATAGACAGGAATGCGGAAATGGTCGGCGAGAGCAGCTACGCCTCCCGTATGATCGGCATGATGATGCGTGCAGAGTATCGCCGTCGGCACCATCTGTCTGAGCGCAAGCCATTGAAAAACCGGCTCGGCGTCGCCGGGATCGACAATCCAGATACCGGCGCTGCTTTCCAGCACATAAATGTAGTTATCCGCAAATGCAGGAATGAAATGCACAGACATGTTTGGTTCTCAGGGCAAGCGGGGTACCATAAGCCTACTATGGGTATCAGGCGGGGTCACGCAAAGCTGTGTTATTGGTCATGTTGAGGCGGTCTTACTGAAATGACGGGGCGGGGACGTCTCAGTCGGCCGCAAGAACAGCGGGCCGCCCTGTGGTGGGATGGCGGCGCCGGACGCCTGCTGCTGGATCGGGCTCGGGATATTCTCCCACGCTGGATTGAGCGTTTGCAGCCGGAAACGGTTTTGCAACTGGGGCAACCGCTGTTCTGGGGAATGCCTCCAGGCACAGAGCGAACCTGGGTGTTGCTGAATGATGGCGCCGCGTTGCCACCGGAAGCTTATTTGCAGGTTTGCGGGGCCTGTCCGGATATGCCCTTTGCGCCCATGCGCTTTGATCTGGTTATTGTTCCCTTTTGTTTGAGTCGAATGGGCGATCCTGAAGCGGTGCTGGATGAATGCTGGCGGGTACTGCGCCCTGAAGGGCATGTATTGATCATGGATTTTAATCCCGGGGGGAGCTTGAGCTTCATGCGCCGCTGGCGTTTATGGCGGCGGGATCGGGCCTGGCCCTGGCGGCGTCCCTTTCTGCCCTTAGGGAGGTTACGTACCCTGCTCGAAAATCAGGATTTTATCCTGAAAGAGGGGCGCTACTTTCAGTACACCCTGCCGGGTTTGGAAAAAAATGCACAATGGATGGAGCTCGTGGGTGACCGCTGGTGGCCGGCGGGTGCAAACGCTTATTTACTGCTGGCCCAACGCCGTGACCCTGAGCGACCTTTGGTCGGCTTGGCTACGCCCGTAAAAATGCGGCGGGAGCGTCGTAAAGTCAGTTCTGAAGCTCCGGCAGCTTATGATCACTCGGAGCTGGGATGATGACGGATAAAATTGTGGAATTGTTTACGGATGGGGGTTGCCGGGGTAATCCCGGCATCGGGGCCTGGGCTGCCTGGTTGCGGCGCGAAACACAGGAGAAGGTGCTCTGGGGATTTGAACCGGAAACCACCAACAACCGCATGGAATTGACGGCGGCTCTGCGCGGTCTCGAAGCCCTGAAACGTCCAACCCGGGTCCGCGTGATCAGTGATTCCCGTTATTTGCGGGATGGTATGACCCAGTGGTTGCCAGGTTGGCAACGGCGCGGCTGGCGCACGGCGGGTGGGGAACCGGTCAAAAATCAGGATATCTGGGAGCGTCTGATAAAAGCCTCTGCTCCCCATGAGGTAGAATGGGAATGGGTGCGCGGGCATTCCGGTCATGTGGGAAATGAAAAGGTCGATGCCCTGTTGAATCAGGTCATGGATCAGTACGGCGCGCACCCACAGCGCGAAGAGGGGGAAGGATGGCTTTAAGACAGGTGGTGCTGGATACGGAAACGACTGGTATTGACTGGAAACAGGGTCATCGGGTCATTGAAATTGGCGCGGTAGAGTTACTGGATCGCCGTTTGACGGGAAATAATTACCAACAGTACCTCAACCCCCAGCGCAGCAGCGATCCCGAAGCCCTGCGCGTGCATGGCCTCAGCGATGCGTTTCTTGCGGACAAGCCACTATTCGCCGAAGTGGCTGAGGACTTTCTGAACTATCTGGGTGATGCAGAGCTGATCATTCACAATGCGCCCTTTGATCTGGGATTTTTGAACCACGAACTCAAGCAGATCGAAAAAGCGCCCCTGAACCATAAGGTCCTGGATACTTTGGTGGATGCCCGTCGTCGTCATCCCGGGCAGAAAAATGATCTGAACAGCCTGTGCCGACGTTACAATGTGGACAATAGCCACCGCGAACTGCACGGCGCTTTGCTGGATTGCGAAATCCTCGCCAAGGTCTATCTCGCCATGACCGGGGGGCAGGTGGATATGATGGGCTTGTTGAGCGCCTCGGAGGAATCCTTAGAAGCGGAATCTTGCCGGAATCCTGCGACTTCTGCCGGGGCTTCTGTTCAGGCTGATCAAAGCAACAGCAGCACGGCGGCAGGGCGGCCGCGATTGCGGGTTATTCGCGCCACTGCGGAAGAAACCGCCCTGCATGCCCAATATTTAGAGGACATGGGCGGAAAAGCTCTATGGAATGCGCCATAAATCGCTGTAACTTATTGTTTGTGCTCAATGAGCTCGATACGGTAACCGTCAGGATCTTCCACAAAGGCAATGATGGTACTGCCGTGTTTCATGGGTCCTGCTTCGCGCACCACTTTGCCACCCCGCCCACGAATGGCATCGCAAGCCGCAGCGGCATTTTCCACTTCCAGGGCAATATGCCCGAAGGCATCACCGAGTGTGTAATGATCTACGCCCCAATTGTAGGTCAGTTCGATGACGGCTCCGGCGCTTTCCTCCTGATAGCCCACAAAAGCGAGGGTAAACTTGCCTTCGGGATAATCCTTGCGGCGTAACAGATGCATGCCGAGGACTTCCGTATAAAACTGGATGGAGCGATCCAAATCACCCACCCGCAGCATGGTATGTAAAAGACGCATTTGCCTCTCCTTGCACAGCTTACTGTGCTGTCCAGAGATGTATTACCCCTGCAAGCGTTTTTCAATCCGCAGACGCAGGGCGTTGAGTTTGATGAACCCTTCTGCATCTTTCTGATTATAGGCCCCAGCATCATCTTCAAAGGTGGCAATGCGGGGATCAAACAGACTTTCCTGAGACTTGCGACCGACTACACTGCAGGTCCCCTTAAAGAGCTTGACGCGAACCACGCCGCTCACCAGACGCTGGGTCTGGTCGATCAGGGTCTGCAGAGCGCGGCGTTCCGGACTCCACCAGAAGCCATTGTAGACAATGCTGGCATAGCGCGGCATCAGTTCATCCTTGAGATGGGCGACTTCCCGATCGAGGGTAATGGATTCAATGGCGCGATGGGCCTTGAGCAAGATGTTGCCACCAGGCGTTTCATAACAGCCTCGCGACTTCATGCCGACATAACGGTTCTCGACAATATCCAGGCGGCCAACGCCATGCTCGCCACCTACGGTATTAAGGTGCGCCAGTAATTGCTCAGGATTCAGTGCTTCACCGTCCACCGCGATGGGATCACCATGGGCATAGGTGATTTCCAGATAGCGGGGTTGATCCGGGGCTTTTTCAGGCGCTGTAGTCCAGCGCCACATGCTCTCTTCGGCTTCCGCCCAGGGATCTTCCAGAATGCCGCCTTCATAGGAAATATGGAGAAGATTGGCATCCATGGAGTAGGGTGATTTTTTACCGTGTTTTTCCACGGGAATACCATGTTTTTCGGCATACTTGAGGAGCTTTTCACGGGAGTTCAGGTCCCATTCCCGCCAGGGAGCAATGACCTGAATGGCCGGGTTCAGGGCGTAAGCACCCAGTTCAAAGCGGACCTGATCGTTGCCCTTGCCGGTGGCTCCATGCGCAACGGCATCAGCACCTACTTCGGCGGCAATTTCCACCATGCGCTTGGCGATAAGGGGCCGGGCAATGGAAGTCCCCAGCAGGTATTCCCCCTCATAAATGGTATTGGCGCGAAACATGGGAAATACATAATCGCGGACAAATTCCTGACGGAGGTCGTCAATGAATATTTCCTTGGCGCCGAGTTTTTCTGCCTTGATGCGGGCCGGTTCCAGTTCTTCACCTTGGCCGATATCTGCCGTAAAGGTGACCACATCACATTGATATTGATCCTGCAGCCATTTGAGAATGACTGAGGTATCGAGACCCCCGGAATAGGCGAGAACAACTTTTTTGACCATTTAAGAAGCTCCTTGCAAAGCGGCCACAGGGCCGATGCCAAATAAAAATTCCATGAGTGCCTTCTGGGCATGCAGGCGATTTTCTGCCTCTTCCCAGACGACCGAAGAGGGGCCGTCAATGACATCGGCGCTGACTTCCTCTCCACGGTGGGCAGGGAGGCAGTGCATGAACAAAGCGCCGGGTGCAGCAGCAGCCATGAGGGCGTGATTCACCTGAAAATCCTGAAGAATGGCGCGGCGCCGCTCGGCCTCCTGTTCCTGGCCCATGCTGGTCCAGACATCCGTCACCACCAGATCGGCACCTTCCACTGCTGAAACGGGATCGTGGAGGACGGTGACATATTCTCCCCCGGTTGCCAGCATCTCGGCGCTGGGCGCATAGGGAGCAGGGCTGCCGATACGCAGGCTGAAATTGAAAATGCGTGCAGCCTCCATCCAGGAATGGGCCATGTTGTTGGCTCCATCTCCTACGTAGGCAACCCTGTGTCCCTCCAGCGTACCCCAGTGTTCGCTGGCGGTCATGAGATCAGCAAGCAACTGGCAGGGGTGGTGGTCATCGGAAAGACCATTGATGACGGGCACTCTGGAGGCTGCAGCAAAGTGCTTGAGGTTGTCATGGCTGAAAGTGCGGATCATGACCATGTCTACCATCCGGGAAATCACCCGGGCGGTGTCTTCAATGCTTTCTCCGCGACCCAGTTGAGTGTCGCGTGGCGAGAGGAAAAGGGCATGTCCGCCCAGTTGTGCCATACCCGTCTCAAAGGAAACCCGGGTCCGGGTGGAGGACTTTTCAAAAATCATGGCCAGAGTCCGCCCGGTGCAGGGCATGTATCGTTCACCCTGGTGTTGCATGTGTTTCAGGACAGTGGCCCGGTCCAGCAAGGCCTTCAGTTCGGCTTGGCTGAGATCGGCGAGGCTGAGAAAGTGACGTGGTTTCATGATGTGGGTTCCAGTAGTCGGACGATCCCGGCAACCAGCAGATCTATTTCCGATTCAGAAATGATGAGTGGTGGTAATAAACGAATGACTTTGTCGGCAGTGACATTAATCAGTAGGCCTGCTTCCAGAGCCCGCTCTACCAGACGTTCGGGTTTTTGCGCCAGCTCGATACCGACCATCAGGCCCATACCGCGTATATCCCGAACCTCTGGATGCTGCGCCAGGGCATGACGCAGTTTCTGCTGCAACAGTGCCCCCATTTTGGCCGCCTGAGCAGGAATGTTGGCGTTTTCCATGGTGTCGAGTACCGCCTGGGCGGCAGCACAGACCAGGGGGCCACCCCCGAAAGTCGTTCCATGCTTACCTGGCCCAAACAGGTCCGCTGCCGCTTTGCGGGCCAGCAGGGCGCCAATGGGTACCCCGTTTCCCAGGCCTTTGGCCAGGCTGAGTACGTCCGGAACCACGCCGTCAAGCTGTTGATAGGCAAAGAAATTGCCAGTACGACCGATGCCGGTTTGGACTTCGTCGAGCATGAGCAGCAGGCCGTGGGCGTCACAAATACTGCGCAGTTCCGCTAAAAACCCCTCAGGAGCAGGGCGCACGCCGCCCTCACCTTGCACGGGTTCAACCAGAATGGCAGCAATGGCCGGGTTGGCGGCAATCAGTCCTCTGACCGTGTTGCTGTCGCCATAAGGAGCCCGCACAAAACCGGGTACCAGCGGTGCAAAGCCTTCCTGAATGCGGAAATTACCCGTCGCCGTCAGCGCTGCCAGCGTGCGGCCATGAAAAGCCTGGGTAAATACCAGAACCTGTGGTTCGGCGATGCCTTTCTGATGGCCGTGGAGACGCGCCATCTTGATGGCTGCTTCGTTGGCTTCAGCGCCACTGTTACAGAAAAAGGCAGCATCCAGACCGCTGAGGCGGCAGAGGCTGTCGGCCAGTTTTTCCTGCAGGGGAATCTGATAAAGATTGGATGTATGCAGCAGGGTGCCCGCTTGTGCCTGAAGGGCCTGGGTGACGGCAGGGTGGCAATGACCCAGACCCACTACCGCAATACCCGCCAGGGCATCGAGATAACGCCGTCCCTCGCTGTCGTAAAGCCACACGCCCTCTCCCCGGCTGAAAGCCACGGGCAGGCGTGCATAATTGTTCATGAGTGCCATTATACCGGGGCCTCCCCATCCAGGTTGAAGGCGGCGTGCAGGGCCCGCACCGCCAGTTCCAGATATTTTTCTTCGATGACCACAGAGATCTTGATTTCCGAGGTGGAAATCATCTGAATGTTGATGTTTTCCTTGCCCAGGGTGGCAAACATGGTGGCGGCAATGCCGGCATGGGAACGCATGCCGACGCCCACTACGGATACCTTGACAATGTGGTCGTCGCCCCGCACATCTTCGGCTTCCAGTTTTTTGGCCACACTGGTCAGAATGTCCTTGGCCTGGGCGTATTCATTGCGATCCACCGTGAAGGTGAAATCTGTTTTGCCGGCTTCGGAAATATTCTGCAGGATAACGTCCACGTTGATATTGGCTTCCGAGACGGGTCCCAGAATGGAATGGGCAATACCGGGGTGATCAGGAACGCCAATCATGGTGAGTTTGGCTTCGTTACGGGAGAAGGCGATGCCAGAAACGCGGGGAGCTTCCACAGAATTTTCCTCATTGGTAACCAGGGTGCCGGGCCCATCCTGAAAAGACGACAAGACCCGAACAGGAACATTGTACTTCATGGCAAACTCAACCGAGCGCGTCTGCAGCACCTTTGCGCCGAGGCTTGCCATTTCAAGCATTTCTTCAAAAGTAATACGATCAAGACGCCGCGCTCGCGACTCCACGCGCGGATCCGTTGTGTAAATGCCATCTACATCAGTAAAAATATCACATTCGTCGGCACGCAGGGCAGCCGCCAAGGCGACGGCAGTGGTGTCCGATCCGCCGCGTCCCAAAGTAGTAATATTGCCATGCAGGTCGACGCCCTGGAAGCCGGCAACCACTACGATCTTCCCGGATTCGAGGGCTGCACGAATTTTATGATCATCGATATGTTCAATGCGCGCCTTGGTATGGGCAGAATCCGTGGTAATGGCTACCTGGGTGCCGGTAAAAGACTGGGCCGCCTGTCCCATCTCTTCTAACGCCATGCACAACAGGGCAATAGTCACCTGTTCTCCGGTGCTCAGCAGGGTATCCAGTTCACGCTCGGCGGGGTGAGCCGCCATGGTCCGCGCCAGTTGTAGAAGGCGATCGGTCTCGCCAGACATGGCCGATACCACGACCACAACCTGATGTCCGGCCCGATGGGTAGCCATGACTTTTTCGGCAACCGCGCGAATGCGCTCGGGATTGCCCACAGATGTTCCACCAAATTTTTGTACGATGAGTGCCATTGTCAGTGATTTTA
>DYJM01000162.1 GCA_020723125.1 Acidithiobacillus ferrivorans | reverse complement strand
TCATTGCGAGGAGGGGGATTGCTTCACTTCGTTCGCAATGACAAATGCCATAAAGGAACTGACATGACTCGATTCGACAAACTCAGCGCCTCGCTCCGGGACTTTGGCCTGGATGCCGTTGCCCTGAACCCCGGCCCCACCCTGACGTATCTCACCGGCCTGCGCTTCCACCTGATGGAGCGCCCGGTGGTTTTGCTCTTCGCCCCCGGCCAACCCCCGGCCATCGTCCTGCCCGAACTGGAAACCCAAAAGCTGGTGGGGCTGCCCTTCGACGTCACCCCCTTTCCCTACGGCGAAAACCCCGCCGAATGGGACGCCGTCTTCCGCCGGGCGGTCCATTCTCTGAACCTGGACGGCAAATCCATCGGCGTTGAGCCGCGCGCCCTGCGCCTGCTCGAGTTCCGCTACGTCAAGGGGGGCGCGCCCGAGGCCTCCTTCCCGGACGCCTCGTCAGCCCTGGCCCGGCTGCGGATCTGCAAAGACCAGGACGAGGTCCAGAAAATGCGCCGGGCCGTCCAGGTCGCCCAAAATGCCCTCGAGGCCGCCCTCCAGAATTTCAAAGTCGGCATGACCGAGAAGGAATTCGCGGCCGAGTTGACCGTCCAGTTGCTGCGTCACGGCTCCGAGCCGGAAATGCCCTTCTCCCCGATCGTCTCCGCCGGGCCGAACGGGGCCAACCCGCACGCCTCGCCCGGCGGCCGGCCCATCGTCCGGGGCGACCTGCTGGTCGTGGACTGGGGCGCGACCGTGGACGGCTACATCTCCGACCTGACCCGCACCTTTGCCGTCGGCGAGGTCGAGGCCGAGTATCGCAAAATCCACCAGATCGTCCAGGAGGCCAACGCTGCCGGGCGCGCTGCCGGTAAGCCGGGCGTCCCCTGCGCCGACGTAGATGCCGCCGCCCGGACGGTGATCGAGAAAGCGGGCTACGGCCCATACTTCACCCACCGCACCGGTCACGGCATTGGCATGGAAGGCCACGAGGAGCCTTATATGCGCGGCGACAATCTGCAGCTGCTCGAAGAAGGCATGACCTACACCGTCGAACCCGGCATCTACCTGCCCGGCCGCAACGGCGTCCGCATCGAAGACAACATGGTCATCACGCAGGACGGCTGCGAGAGTTTGTCGGATATGGCGAGAGAGATGCGGGTGATTGAATAAGTGAGGGAGAGCGCTTTTGCTCTTGAGTCTCGATGCGATATATAAAAGCCAACCCTGGAAAAATTTACTTCGTCATTGGAACCTTGCTCATTGGCTCGATGATATTTGTATTGTTCAAGGTTTATGGCTATGAAAATACGTGGAAGCTCTGGCAAGTCCCCACACTGATGCCTCCTTTTGCCGATTTGCGTCTAATCCCCGGAGGGGCAGAGACATTTCGGCGAGGCCTGGACCCAACGATTCGGAATCCCGGTGATCCGTATGGGCGAATTTTCAACTATCCCAAAATTTGGTATCTGTTTTTCTATACAAGCATTGATCAGGAGGATGTAATTTGGTTAGGGATAGTAATTTTTGCTTTGTTTTATATTGGGCTGATTAGCTTTCCGGGAAAACTTGATGGGCTTGGGGTACTACTTATGATACTTGTCACATTTTCTCCAGCGACCATGCTCCTTTATGAAAGAGGAAATGTTGATTTGTTGATTTTCTTTATTTGCGCCATGGCCATTTTGGCGCTCAACTACTCGTCATTAGGCGCAGCCCTGATTATTTTAGTAGGGGCTTTGTTAAAGATATTCCCGCTCTTTGGATTGAGCATCTTTTTCGGTAAGGGCAGGAAACAATTTTGGCGTTACACCCTCCTGGTTGTTGCAAGTTTTGGGGTCTATGCCTGGCTGACCTTTTCGAATATTCGGGCTTCTTGGAATTTAACCATGCGCGGCAAATCCATTTCCTATGGTGTCAATGTCTTGTTCGACCGTTACCACGAGGTTTTTTCGGAATTATTGAAAAGGCTATTACCGGCATTCGGAGTGAATGGTCTTTTGGATGTGCTGCCTTACTTGCTCGGATTGATGTTATTGGTTGTGGCTGTGGTAGCAGGCTTGAGAAATTCATTAAAGAGTAATTTTGAAGGTTCCAGGAATTTAACTGCGTTTCGCATGGGAGCCTTCATTTATCTGGGCACATTCTTGATGGGGAACAATTGGGATTACCGTCTGGCTTTTTTGCTATTTACGCTCCCTCAACTGGCAGAATGGGTGCAGACTCTAAAGGGAAAGCAGCGGCTTTTGGTTGCCGCCGCCATAGGTTTGGTTATCTTATCCAGTTGGCATTTTGTTTTGGCGCGCTGGTGCTCTCTGGCATTTTCCGACTCTGAAACGGTAATAATTTTCGATGAAATTGCAAACTGGAGTATGTTTTTCATGCTTGCGTATCTGGCAATTGTTTCCTTGCCGGATTGGGCTAAAGAAATAATCAGAAACCCTGTCCGAGGCATTCGATTGACCGGCCAACCCGGTGACGCAGGATCTTAACTCTGGCAAAATAACCCAAAAATCATTGGCACTATTCGCCCATAAACGGCATTCGCGTTAAAAAAACCGGATACTCACAATGAACCCCTACTGCGACTACTGCAACACCCACCCCGAAGACACCTTCAACCACACTTACCACGCCACCCAATACG
>DYJM01000161.1 GCA_020723125.1 Acidithiobacillus ferrivorans | reverse complement strand
AGACCAGGCCCTGTTCCTGCCAGAAATTCCGGCAGGCATCATTGCGGCCAGTGGCGGTAAAATGGGCGAGAAATTCATCATGCCCACCGGCCTGTATCTGGCGCACTGCTTCGGCCAGCAGGGCAGTTTCAATGCCCAGGCCAAATACCCGGCAAGACAGTACCATCTGAATGATGGCGTTGGACTGCAACAAAGCCAGGGCAATCAGTCCATGAGGGGCAAAACGATCTTGCGCCGAAACGGCGAGCAAAACACCACCCGCCGCCAGCCAGTTTTGCAGTGCTGCATCGCTCCAGCGCTGGCCAGTGGTATTGAACTGGTTGGTTTTGTTGAGTAGCTCCAGCGCGCGTGCATAGTGGGGATGCGTGCCATCGGCAATAGTTTCCACTTTCAGGGTGAGCTGCAAGGACTCCAGCCAGGCCGCCCTATCCATATTTTCAGCGGCGGCATCCCGCTGTTTTTTGGCCAGAACCAGTTCGGTGCGCCGGGCAGATTCTGCCGACACATGGGCTACCTGCGTTTCCACCGAATAGAGCAGCAGATGACGCCATTGCTCCGGGGCACCGCTGAGGGTCCGCATCTGCGGGTAAGCATGGGTGACTTCGGCAATTTCCAGAGGGTTATCATCTATAAACAGCACATGCTCAGGTAACAGATTGGTTTCTGCCAAAATCTGCGCAATGGCCTGCGACTTGGGCTGCCAACTGATGTGTACCGCGCAGAAATCCTCCAGACGCAAGCGGCTCCCCCAGACTTTGGCAAAATTTTCGCGGGTACTGATGTCCTCATTTTTGCTGCAAATAGCCAGCAAAATTCCGCGTGACTTGCAGGCCAGCAGGGCCTCGGCATAACCCAGGGGCCAACCTTCGGTGAGCTCCAGCGGGATGATCTCATCCAGCTCCGCCAACACGCCTTTCCAGAGGGTGTTATCCAGATCGGTAATAATCAGTTTGACCTGCTGATCACCCCGCAAAATCTGCAATGCGCCCTGTACTTTTTCCAGAATCCCCAGATGAATCAAATCCCCCTGCCGGCTGCTGCGCATGCCCCCATGGGTGAAATGGGAAACATAGCCATCATAGGCGGTACTGTCGCCGTAATGCAGGCGCAAATCGTTCAGTTCCAGATAAAAAGCACGGTGCTGCACCGCCAGAGCCTCTTCCAATGCGTCATTCAGGTGGCGAATCAATGCATACAAGCTATTCTGACGATTGCGCCCCAGCAGACCGTTGATCCGGGGCATGGGTTCCAGAAAACCCAGAAAAAACACCGGAAGCCCATCGGGTAAGGCTGCCAGTATGCGCTGCACCTGGGTTTGCAGTTGCTGACAGGCCCGTTCCTGCAAATCGGACCAATCCACATCAGGGCGCAGATGAAACAGGTCACCATCCCCGTTTTCCGCCACCATACTCAGCAAAGAACGCAGGGTCAGTTGCACCAGCACCCCGTCAAAATCCTCCGCAGACAGCAGCGGCACAGGATCATGGGGCCCAGAATCCATCAGATAGTGACTTACGGGCCAGTCCCGCGCCATTGCGGTCTGGAGCAAGCCCTCCAGAAGACAGGTGCCCAGAAGAGCTAACCGGGGTTTATCCCCTTCAGCACGCACGCCCAGCCGGGGCAGTGGTGGCTGTTGCTCATGGTTTTCCCACTGTGTCAGCAGAGCGATTCGCGCCTGTCGCTCCTGATACAAATGGGCCTCTTCCGAACCCTGAAGGGCGCGGATCACCTGCCGACGCCCACCCGGCGTTTTAACCCGTGGCAAGTAATGCGCCAGCCCAGAAGGGTCGCTTTCCCGCCCCAGAAATTTCCGATACACCGCTGTCAAAAAATCCTGATCATCCAGATTCGCCAGCGCTGCATCCTCTGTGGAAACAGCTCCCCCGCGCCAACGTTGCCACCACCTTTCCTTACTGGAGTTTTTGGCAGGGGCCAAGTCTAAGCACTCCGCCGCACATACATTTCCACACCCCAATGACCGCCGTGATCTTCCAGACGGGTATGGATTTCCTGAATCCCGGCTTCCTGAAAAGACTGGACCAGACGGTTCAGGTTGTAGGCATTCATCTGCATGTGCGGTTCTTGCAGTGGTTTCCCACGCAGGGCATTGACCAGCCAACGGCCACCCGGCACATGGTGACTCAAAAAAGTGGTGCACGGATGGCGAGGAATGACTTGTGCGTATTTGAAATGAAAAACCGCCGTTCCGCCCGGTGCCAGATGGGTCAATAACTGCTGCAAGAGGCGTTGTCCTCGTGCTTCAGGAATATGCTGAAACACAATAAAAGAAAGCATAAAGTCAAACTGTGCGCCGGCAATTCCCGAAAGCTGATCATCGGCCAGTAGCCAATGCACATTATGCAGGTTGGCTAATTGGGCAAGGCGCCGGGCCTCGCTGAGCATCGCCGGGGCCACATCCAGTCCCGTTACCTGGCCAAAGCGCCGCGCCAAAGGCAAGGACAGCCGCCCGACTCCGCAGCCAAAATCCAGCGCACTTCCCATCTGCCCGTTGGCACCAAAAAAGCGCGTGCATTGATCCAACACCATATTGACGTAACGCTGACCGGAATCCAAAAATTGCGCGAGCTGCGCATCGGAAAGCGCTGGCTCCGCATAAGCCGATTCACTCAACACCCCAAAATA
>DYJM01000160.1 GCA_020723125.1 Acidithiobacillus ferrivorans | reverse complement strand
TTGGCCCGCCGCCGTTGGCGTACAGGCTGCGGCGGTAAAAACCAGTCGAGTCGTGGCCTTCACGCTTCGACACGCCGAAGGAGGAAGTTTTGGTCTTTTGGGGCATTGGGTGTATTTTATATCAATTCGCCATACCATGGCAATATTCGTTACCTGATCTTTAGCGTCTCATGGGAATTGTCAGTGCACCATCTTGTGGATTGAATGAGACATGAAAAGCGCCCACCGAGACTAACAAGTGCCCATTTTCTTCCGGGAGGAATATAAATGGATTGCTTAACCAAAGGAATGTGACCACTTGCCTTGAGGTCTGTTTTGTAACCAGACAACCAGTAACATGTAAGAGAATGATGAGCAAATTACCGGTAATTAGTTCAGGATCATTCACTAAACGAGAATTACAAATAATCGGGTTGTTGCTAAAAGGGAAAAGCACCAAGGAAATCGCTACACAACTCAAACAGCCAGCCATCTACCAAACAGAAATGAGAAAGCTATGGTCGTAACTAGAAGTCAAATTACAAAGTTATTGACGGTCCTCATTATTGTATTCTTCATGATCCAAGCCTGTACAACCACTAATTCGTCCGTTGCAACACCGACAGGAGTAACCGCCACTATAATCGCACCACCCCCAACAGAAATTCAAACTTCTCACACCATTGAGCCTTTGGTTACTGAGCCGAGATTGCGTTTCGACAGTTGGTCGCCAGACAGCCAATGGATTGCATATTGGATTGCAGATGGAGAGAACACCCCATCTCGTCTTGCATTTGTCAATGTACAATCAGGCAAGGTTTGTCGCCACAATGACGTCTTTGCAGATGCTCTCGAGAGTGGCCGTGTTTTGTGGGCGGAAAGTGGCAACGTAATTGCGGTCCAAGACCAAAACGGCAGCGCCCTTGAGGGCGCACCTTGCAGCGTGTTCTCCCCAACCACGAGCATTCCAATTTCCAGAACGGATAGTTCTATGTCGCCAAATGGTGATTATCGCGCCGATACGACTTACAATGGCGGGGAAGGAGAACTTCAACACTACATTACTACCATCACAGAAATCTCTACCGAACAAATTGTCGCCACAGTAAAATGGGATGCTAGTCCGCATGCCTGGGCAGAAAGTGGATGGCTCAATGATGAGTTGTATTTAATCGGACTCGATGTCAAACAAGGTGGATTATATATAACATTACCGGACGGCAAGATTGGCAACGTGGTCAGTGACTTGCTGGGATTGGATATTCAGGACGTAGGATATATCTCTCATCTGGGGCGACACATAGACGCCATCAACGGGGAATATCATTTGCTGATCGAACGACCAATCAAACAATCCATTGGGCAACCACTTTTGCTCTATCATAGCGAACTTGACCAAGTCGAAGAACTCCAATTTTACCGCTCATGGATAGTCAATGGTTCAAATATTTCGACTGATGGGAAATGGCTCTTCCTTAGCTACCCCTCATCTAAACAGAGTGATGAAATTACAGATTTCTGGATTCGCGCGGTTGATCCTTCTGATAGCCCAGCCTCGAAGTTAGCGGATGAAATCGGGTTCGCCGGTTTTTCAGACACAGCACATAAAATAATCTTCACTGACGACAAATATGTGTACATCTTGAATTTTCCAGACGGCAAGACTCTTGGCTTATGGCGTTCGCCCGGTTATTACATAGATAGGGTGTGGTGGTCGCCAGATGGCAAGCATGTAGCAATGCAAGGTTTCCCTGTGGGATCTGAACCGGAAGCGATTTTTGTCATTACACCATGAGAATTCTTACTCGCTGTAAGTACTAAAAACTTTCATCAAAGTGTTAATAGCTGCGTAAAAATCTCAAAGCCGCCTCGACCAGCACCGCTACGCCGATCGGCATGGTGCGCTCGTCGATGTCGAAACGCGGGTGGTGGAGTGTTCGCTCGTCGCCTTCGATGCGCGTCCCCAGCACGAACATCGCCCCGGACACTTTGTCGGTGAAGGCTCCGAAATCCTCCGCTCCCAGGGTCTGCCGCATTGGACGGACGTTCTCCTCGCCGAGCAGGTCCACGCCCACTTCACGCAGCAACCCGGAAGCGGATTCGTGGTTGATCATCGGCCCGCCGCCGTCTTCGAAGCGCAGTTCGTAGTCTCCGCCCAGATTGCGGGCGATCTCGAAGACCCGGCGCATCTCGTCCTTGATCTGTCGGTGGACATCCGGGTCGGTGTAACGCAGTGTACCGCTGATCTTGACCGTATCCGGGATGACGTTCTGGGCGAATCCACCGTGAATGGTGCCGATGCTGACCACCGCTGGGGCGAACGGTTCCAGCCGCCGCGAGACGATGGCATTCAGTCCCATGATGATATGGGCCAGGATATAAAAAGGATCGATGACCGTTTCCGAGTGCGCGCCGTGACCGCCAACCCCGAAAATCTTGCCGAACCACGAATCCACGCCACCGGAGGCCGGGCCGTTTGCTGATCGTCCCGACCGGGGCGTACGGCCCAACGTGCTGGGCGATGGCCATGTCTACGCCTTCGAGTGCTCCGTCTTCAATCATGCGCGGGGCACCGCTCAGGCCTTCTTTGTCGGCGGTTTCCTCCGAAGGCTGGAACAGGAAGCGCACCCGGTAGACCTCCTGCCCTACCCGGCGGATCAGGCCGAGATA
>DYJM01000044.1 GCA_020723125.1 Acidithiobacillus ferrivorans | reverse complement strand
GAGGAACATCTGTGTCCACCACACTGGACGGGTCTGGCAAATCTACCTTAGTCACCGGTGATACCGGGCTGCTTTCTGTCTCAGCAGGCTTGTCAATTACCTGAGGATCAATAACAACCGATGGTTCAGCAGATTTTGCAAATGCTGCCAATGTTTCAGGACGATTATCCGTTCCACAGAAAGGACAAAATGGCTTGCCACGCAGATCTGCGCCGCATGACCTGCAAGTTTTTGAGGGGGGATTTAAAGGCGCACCGCACTGGGAACAAAACTTACGGTTGGGAGAGTTTTCTGTATGACAGGCATGACAACGCACTGGACGTCCCTTATATTAATGTACAAGTCAACACATATCGTGCCGATAAGACTTAATAAGCGGCCCTCCGGACGTCTCCAGGGGAGTTGTATAAGTTTATTCGTTAATATAAGCCTAAAGCGAGATTTTTGGCAAGACCAACTGGGTTCTTACCACTATTTGTACGCAAAAGCCTCCTTATAACTTCCCATATGAATGCAACCCCGAAAGAAACATATTGACGCCCAGAAAGCAGAAACTCACGACCCAAAGGCTCATGAATGACCACCATGCCATGGCCGTACCACGCCATCCTTTAACGACGCGGGCATGTAAATAACCGGCGTAATTCAACCAGACAATCAGCGCCCAGGTTTCTTTGGGGTCCCAGGACCAGAAGCCGCCCCAGGCTTTGGCGGCCCATACCGCGCCCAAAATGGTTGCCACCGTAAAAAACAGAAAACCCAGGGCAATGGCCTTGTACATCACGTCGTCCATGACTTCACTACTGGGCATGACCCGAAGCAACATTCCCGAACCACGGCGGCGCGACCGCTCCGTCAACAAATAACCCAAGCCAATGAGACTGGCGATGGTAAAATTGGCATAACCCACAAACATCATGGGAACGTGTAATTTCATCCAGAAACTTTGCAGGGCAGGGATGAGCGGCTCAATCCGGTCCATGTGCTGGGCAAACGTCAGCCAGAGCAGAAACCCCACTCCGGCGGCCACCAGCGGCATCACAAAGGCGCCCAGGGCACGCGCTTCGTTACGCTTTTCATAATACAGGTAAAATAAGGGCGTAGAAGCGCAAAAGAGGACCAGAACTTCCCATAGGTTGCTTACCGGAATATGCCCCCAATCCGGATGGCCCAGATAGGTTTCCCGCCACCGTACCCCAAGACCAATGAACCCCATGATGACGCCAGCCCAGGTCAGGGCTGTGGCCCACTGACCCACCCGCTCACGTCCGCTGAAAAGATAAAACAGATAACAGGCGGTGGCGGCGAGCAGCAGGGCGGACATCCACATAACCGCTGCATAACCCTGTAAAACATCACGCAGGAGTATATTATTTGTGGCGGTTTGGCCGATGCTGTAAAGCCACACGGCAAACAGGGCGGGCAACACGATACCCAAGGTCGCCAATTGCACGGGTCGCCAGGCGAGCCCCGCCACCAGCAAGGCAGCATACCAGGCAGCCAACACCACAAATTGCCAGTAACCAAAACTGCTACCGTACAACCCTAAAATAATTCCGGCAGCAATACTCAATCCGGCAAACCATGCCCAGTCTCTTAATTTCCACTGTGCCCACCAGCTTGGCTCCGGGCTTGATTCTGTCCAGCTTTCAAGGCGTGTGTTGGCCATCTTTTTGCTCCTTGTATTCGGCGTGATCGACGCCCAGGGCCTGCTCCAAGGTCCCGGTCCATCGCTTAAACTCTTTGGTAAAATCCAGACGGTTGCGGTCTGCAGAAGCCCCCAACAACAACTCTACTTCCCCGGACTCCTGTCCCCGGGGACGAAGGCGGAGCCAGATACGCTTCTGGGGAATATAAAACAGGATGAAAATGCCCAGCACCAGGGCCACACATCCCCAATAAATCACAATGGTCCCCGGCCACTTGGTCACCTGCAAGCCGGCTGCCCAGCGATGATCAAAACTACTTAACGATAAAATGAAAGGCATGGGGTAATCGTGCAGTTGCACCAAGGTTTGCATACTCGCCTGCAAAAAATGGGATTGTTCCGTCGTGCTCATTCCCGGAGCATGACGGGCAACAACCTGCTGGAAGGTCTCTGTGAAAATAGCCTGAGAAGCGTTGGCACCCGTACGGGCCGCAGACTGCAAGGCCGCCAGATAATCCATGAACAAACCAATGCTCCCGTTAGGCCCGGTAGGGATATATATGTATCGGTAGGCATCTCCCAGTGCCTCGCGATATCCCTGGACAAAAAAACCTTGTCCACCCCGCCGCATGGGCGTCATGTAGGTCTTGAATTCGGCGGCCTGACCATTGGGATTGTGAATGATGTAGGTAAAACTGGGGCCCAGATTGAGGGTCGGATGATCGGGAGTGGCTTTTTCGCCCACCGCCGCCTTCGGCACAATGTTGTAAAGATTAAAGTTTTTCAGATCGACAGCGTAGCCGGAATTCCCTGCATGAAGGGTTTGCCCCACCCGCCCGGAAAGTTCGCCGGGGGCGGCACCCGAGGCTCCAAGCAGATAGGTTTTCATGTGCAGCAATGACCCCCCATCACTGAAGCTCGACTGATAAATATATACCCCGTCATAGGACATGGGGTGATTTACGCGGACATCACCCGTTTTGAGGACTTTCCCCTGCGGACTGTAGAGCACGACCCGGGAAGTGAAATCCTTGGGCATTCCGGTGGAATAATAAGAAATATGAAACGATTGCAAATGAATCCGAAAAGGCAGGGGCTGCACCAGGTAACCATTACCGGCGAGTTCAAATACCGCATTGGCGGTCTGGCCTTCGGGCAGCGTGATAATTCCCCGATAGGCCGGGTTGTTTTGGGAGATCCAGGCCGTCCGGGGGATTTTCGAGAGCGGAAGATCAAAATTCTGCTCTGGTTTGAGTGTTCCTTGCCATTCTGCCCATTTAACGGGCACGTCGGCGTTATACAGTGCCGCCGCACAAATGACGACAATGGCAATATGGGTGAGGAAGTAGCCTAGACGATGGTAGCGACCCTTGCGGGCAGCAATGGCCATATCGCCATCTTTTTGTTCCACACGGGGTTTATAACCAGCGGCGCGCAACACTTGCAGGATGCGCTCTTGTGCCTGAGCCATAGGCAACGTCGTAGCCATACGCACCCAATGATCCTGACCCAGAATCACGGTATCGCGTTGGCGAATTGGAAATTCGCGCATTTCGCGCAGCATTCGGGGACTGTTGCGAGTGACACAGGTTGCCGTGGATAACACCAGAAAGGCCACAATCGCCGTGTACCACAAGCTGCGGTACACATTGTACAAACCGAGTTCACGATATACCGAAAACCAGAACGGCCCAAACTGCATGGCATAATTCTGGTAAGGCTGCTGTTGACTGAGAATAGTGCCAATCACTGAAGCAATGGCCAGTAATACCAGCAGACTGACCGCCAGGCGCATGGACCCCAAAAACTGTACCAGCAATCGCCAGCGCGGCTGCTGCCAGGCAAGGCCATCTACATGTGCTTGCAAACCTGTTCTCCCTATTTTTTTCAGTGAATTATTCCACTTGAATGGTTTTTTCGCAGTCTAGGTCCTGGACCGGGTGGCAGCAAGCTCCCTGAGCATGACTTTCGGATTGCCAGAACCAACTGACGACGACTATGCTCTCAGCATGAACCATACCAACCCAACACCTTTCCGTTTCGCCCCGTTACGTCGGGCCAGCTTTCGCCTCAGCGTGACCCAGGCGGGACAACTCCCCCCGGATAATGGGGCCGAAGTGGCCATTGCCGGACGTTCCAACGTCGGCAAGTCCTCCACCATCAACATGCTCACCGAACGCCGCGCCCTGGCACGCGTCAGTCGCACGCCCGGCCGCACGCAGGCCATCAACGTGTTTGATCTGGATCCTGGGCAGCGCCTCATCGATCTACCCGGTTATGGGTATGCCAAAGTCCCTGAGGCCTTAAGGCGTTCCTGGGGTCCATTACTGGAACAATACCTGCGCCGACGCAGCAGTCTGCGCGCCCTGATTCTGGTCATGGACATTCGCCATCCCTATGGGCCGCATGATGCTGATCTGATTGGTTTTGCTGCGGGTTGTGGCCGCCCGGTCCACGTCCTTCTCAACAAGGCCGACAAACTCAGTCGCGGGGCGGCCTTGCAGGAAATGGCCCGATTGCGGCGGATGCCGGAATTACAGGGAGTTACCATGCAACTGTTTTCGGCGCAAACCGGACAGGGTCTGGACGAATTGCATCAGTTGCTTGCCGGCTGGCTGGCACCCGGCGAACGAAAAGAAACCCCGACTTCTGCCGGGGTTAATAACGAGCCCTCAAAGGGAGGGGAGGACTCATGATCCGGCCAGGGAGGGTAGACCGGATCCAGACAAGCAATTCGTTACTCATCGGGTTTGAGTGAGGCATGTCGGAAAAGTTCAGTCACACGCCTCAACCCTGGCATATTTTACGCCCGAGCTGGCGTGACCGCTGGCGAGGACGGGCCGAGCGCTGGGCAAGACGCCTGCAGCTTGACCGCTGGTATCCACATACACCCATTGCTGCAGCAGTAGGTTTTCTGGGGCTTTTCAACATTCTTCCGGCCATCGGACAGTTGCTGGGCCTGAGCTACGTCGGCAGCCTTGCCGACATGTCCAGCCGCTTTGTGCTGGACGCCTTTCGTGGCCTTCCGCAGGGTGCTGCAGGCATCATTCTGTTGATCATGTCGCTGGGGCTGTTATTTCGTTCGCGTTTCGCCTGGGCCATTGTTCTGACCATTGCATCAGCGGTTCTTGCCGTTGGTATTTACCGCCATCCCCAACATATTTCAGCACTGCTTTACTACAATGCCGTTCTGGTGTTTTTTTTATGGATTTTCCGGGGACGTTTCAATCACAGCAGTCTCGCCACCGGTACCCTGTTTGCACTGGTAGGCATCATTATGGTTATAGGTTATGGGGTGTTCGGTGCGTATATTCTGGGTGACGGCTTCAAACCGCATATTCATAGCCTGAAGGGGGCACTTTATTTTTCCATAGTGACCATGTCTACCGTCGGTTATGGCGATGTTCTGCCCGTTTCCAACGAGGCCAGACTTTTTGTAGTATCTTTGATTGTGCTGGGAATCACCGTATTTGCCACTTCGTTATCAGCCATTATTGTTCCGGCAATCAATAATCGACTGCAATCGGCGCTACAAGGAGAAAAACGCCGCATGACTCTGAAAAATCATTACATCATCGCGGGCGATACGCCGCTGGCGCGCAACAGTTATCGCGAACTGAAAAGTCGCAAACTACCCGTCATCATGATCATGGGGCATCAGCCCGATGACTCCATTTATCAGGCGGATGATTTGATTATCGGGGACTCCAGTGACACCGATATATTACGCAGTGCCGGTGCCGAGCAGGCCCTGGCGGTTCTCGCCCTGCGCGCAGATGATTCAGAAAACGCCTTCGTGGTGCTGGCAGTCAAGGAAATGGAAGGCTCCGCCAAAACCGTTGCCGCAGTCAACGACAGTAAAAATCTTGGCCGGGTGCGCCGGGTCCAGCCGGATATGATCATCGCCCCGCAGGTGCTGGGAGGCGAGTTACTCGCCATGGCACTCAATGGCGAGCAACTGGATAACAACGCCGTCATGAAAATGTTCCGCTTCAGCAGCGGCACTAGTGCCAAGCCAGATAAAGGCTAGCCGTGCGCAGCATCCCAATGCTTTCCTGTCCCGAGGCCTACCAGTAGGGGAACTGCCAGATCCGCCACGCCTTCCATACGCTCCTTGAGGGCGGCACGGGCAGCTTCAAGACCACTCTCCGGTACCTCCAGAATCAGTTCATCGTGCACCTGCAAAATCATTCGACCTCGGCTCGGGTCTTCCTGCAACCAGGCATCTACCGCAATCATGGCTTTTTTGATCAGATCAGCCGCCGTACCCTGCATGGGCGCGTTGATGGCAGCCCGCTCGGCGTAATTGCGCCGCGCCGCATTACTGGAGCGAATTTCCGGCACATACAGACGGCGTCCAAACAGGGTTTCCACATAGCCCTGCTGTCTTGCCAGAACGCGGGTTTGCTCCATGTAAGCAAGCACCCCTGGATACCGTTCGAAATACCGATCCATGTAAGCCCGGGCAGCGCTCTGCTCAATACCTAGCTGCTGGGCGAGGCCATAGGGAGTCTGGCCGTATATCAAGCCGAAATTGATGGCTTTGGCCGCACGCCGGGCATCACCATCTACCGCCTCCGGAGCCAGATTGAACACTTCGGCCGCCGTCGCGGCATGAATATCCTGGCCCTCGGCAAAAGCCTGCAAAAGACGGGCATCCCGGGAAAGGTGGGCCATGATGCGGAGTTCAATTTGGGAGTAATCGGCACTGAGCAGATAAAATCCATCTTCGGCAACAAAAGCCTGCCGGATGCGCCGACCCTGCTCGGTACGCACTGGGATATTCTGCAAGTTCGGCGCACTGGAGGACAAGCGTCCGGTGGCCGCCACGGCCTGCTGAAAATGGGTATGCACCCGACCTGTCCGGGGGTTGATCATTTCCGGCAGGGCATCAGCGTAAGTGTTTTTCAGCTTGGCCATGCCCCGATATTCCAGAATCAGGCGGGGGAGATCCGCCTGAACGGCCAGTTGGGCCAGCACATCCTCACTGGTGGAGGGCTGGCCACTGGGCGTTTTTTTCAGGACCGGCAACTGCATTTTATCAAATAGAATTTCCTGGATTTGTTTTGGTGAACCGAGATTGAACGACTGTCCGGCTGACTCGAAGGCCTGGGCTTCACAAGCGGCCATATCCCTACCCAATTCCATGCTGAGGGTCTTCAACTGCTCCTTGTCCACCCGAACCCCGGCCTGTTCCATGCGCGCCAACACCAGCACCAGCGGCATTTCAATGTCCATCAGGACGCGCTGCAGGCCCGGCTCACTGGCAAAGCGTGGCCACAATTGTGCATCAATCCGCCAACAAACGTCCGCATCTTCAGCCGCATAGGGTAAGGCCTCGGATACGGACACGTCGGCAAAATTGCGTGCCGATTTACCTTTGCCCGTGACTTCTTCGTAGGTGATATTCTGGTGCTGCAGATGGCGCTGCGCCAGAGTGTCCAGATCGTGGTTGCTCTGGCTGCTGTCCAGGATGTAACTTTCCAGCAGGGTATCCCGGCACAAGCCTGCCGGATGAATGCCGTAACGCCAGAACACCCGCCAGTCATACTTGGCATTTTGCGCCAGCTTGGCGGCCTGCGGATTTTCCAGCCAGGGGCGTAAGCCCCCTAAGACAAGGTCCAAGGCCAGTTGTTCGCTGTTGTCGCGATGCCCCACCGGAATATACACTGCTTCAATCTGATCGCCTTCCTGCCAGGCACAGGAAATACCCACCAGATCGGCATTCAGTGGGTCCAATGCCGTGGTTTCCGTGTCCAGTGCCACCAAGTCCGCCTGCTGCAGCTTTTGCAGCAGGTTTTCCAGCGCTGCGGGGGTCGTAATCGCCCGATAGCGGCTGCGATCAATAGGCATCAATCCCCCCGCAGCGCTTTCATTTACCGAAACCCCGGTATCCTCGGTGCCCGGCTCGGCTGGATATTCCTTGAGCCAGGCATGAAAGCCCAGGCGCAGGGCGAGGCTGCGCAATTTTTGGGTGTTTTCGGGGGCGCGCAAATAGGACTGTTCCGGCAAATGGAGATTGCGGCGAATCGTGGTCAGATCCAGGCTGAGGGGCAGATAGTCCAGAGAGGCCCGCAGTGCCTCGCCTATTTTGCCACCGATTTCATCGGCGTGGGCCAGAACGCCATCCAGACTGCCATATTGCTGAATCCATTTGGCCGCTGTTTTAGGCCCCGCTCCGGGCACCCCTGGAATGTTATCGACCTTGTCACCCGTAAGCGCCAGTAAATCGGCGATACGTTCCGGGGCCACGCCATAACGTTCCCATACCCCGGCCACGTCGGTTTTGACGCCCTTCATGGTATCCAGCAGGGTGACCTGATCATTGACCAACTGGGCCATATCCTTGTCACCCGTCACGATAATCACCTGCTGATGCGGCTGCGCCGAGCTCGCGAGCGTCCCGATGACATCATCAGCCTCCACATTCGGTACCAGCACCAGTGGCAGACCCGTTGCCCGGATCCATTCATGCAGCAGCGGAATCTGGGCGCGCAAATCCTCCGGCATGGCTGGACGCTGGGCCTTGTATTCCGGATAAAGCCGGTCACGAAAGGTCCCGCCAGGAGCATCAAAAACCACAATGATTTCATCACTGGGATAGTCTTTCGCCAGGCGCCGCAGCATGTTCGCCACCCCGAATATCGCCCCGGTAGGCAGATTATCCGGCGCCCGCAAGTCCGGCAGGGCATGAAATGCCCGGTACAGGAAACTGGAGGCGTCAACGAGAATACGAGGGTCTTGGGGCATGATCTGGGACTTGTTAGCGAATTTCCGTCATAATACGGAAAATCTCCATCATTGACACGGGAATGAGGCATGCGAGCACATCTTGAGGAAGAAAAACTACGGGACGGGGGAGAAGGACGACTCACCCGCGAGGCATGGAAAATCTTCCAGATCATGGCGGAATTTGTGCGCGGCTATGAAAAACTGGTGGACGTGGATCCCTGCGTCAGCATTTTCGGTTCCGCCCGCCTGGGGCCCGACAATCCCTGGTATCTGAAAACCCAGGAAATTGCTGAAAAACTCTCCAATGCGGGCTTTTCGGTTCTGAGTGGCGGCGGCCCCGGCATCATGGAAGCGGCCAACAAGGGGGCTTTCCGTGGTACAGGCTACAGCATCGGGCTGAATATTGAGCTACCTCACGAACAACACAGTAATCCTTATCAGGACATTGCCATTTCCTTCGAGCACTTTTATTCCCGCAAGGTCATGTTCATGAAATATGCAGTCGCCTATGTCGTCATGCCCGGCGGTTTTGGGACACTGGATGAGCTGGCGGAGTGTCTGACCCTGGTGCAAACCGGCAAAACCCGGCGCATGCCCATTATTCTGGTAGGCTCGGATTTCTGGAATGGGCTGATTGCCTGGTGGCAGGAGGCCATGCTCGGCCTTGGCACCATCAACCCTGAAGATCTGAAACTGATTACCGTCATCGATGATCCTGACGAGGTGGTTTCAGCTATATTCAATCATTATGAAAAGCGCGGTTTTGCCCCATCTGCCGCCGAAACAGAAGCCCTTCTCAACCTTTAGATATTCAGGGAGTTCCCATGTCTACTCACAGCTTGATTACCACCATGGTCGCCGCCCTTGCGCTGGGGGGCACCGCTGCTGCCCTGGCAGATACGGATGCTGCACTACCCGATTCGGCACAACAGAACATCCAAAAACTGCATCTGCCCAAACTTGCCCCGCAAAAAATCGGTCCCAATGCCGAGATCAAGGCCCCGATCGGATCCAAGATCGAAGAATACAAGGTCAACGGCAGGGTTTACATGGTCAAGGTCATTCCACCCAAACCCTTCCCGCCCTACTATCTGGAAGACAAGGGCGGCACCGGGCGTTTCACGGAAGTTCCGCAAACCGCTGCGGAGCACCTGAGTGTTCCGCAGTGGATTATATTTCGCTGGTGAAGCGCCTGTTAGAGTAAAACTGCATCTATGTCTGTTTACACCAATGTCTCCGATCAGGAGCTCGCGCAATTTCTGGAAGACTATGATCTGGGAAAAGCGATCTCCCTGACCGGCATTTCTGCGGGCGTCGAAAACAGTAATTATTTTCTGGATACGGACCAGGGCCGTTTTGTGCTGACCCTGTTTGAGCGTCTTTCCGCCGCCAAAATTCCCTATTTTCTGGATCTTACCGACTGGTTGAGCACCCATGGCATTCCCTGTCCGCGCCCTATGCACGCCCGTAGCGGGAAAAGCCTGAATAGCTTATGTGGCAAGCCTGCCGCCATTGTGCAGTGCCTTCAGGGCCGGTCCATTGAAGGGCGAGCACCCACGCTGACGGAAATCCGTGCTTTGGGGCAATTACTGGGGCAAATGCATCTGGCAGGCGAAGACTTTCCCCAGCGTCAACCCAACCCTGCGGGACTGGCCTGGATGCAGGAGACCGCCCGTCATCTGGTGCCGCATCTGGATCCTGCCGACAACCAGATAATCGCCGATGAACTGGCCTATCAAAGTCAGATTCAACGGGAAAAACTACCGGGAGGAGTCATTCATGCAGATCTTTTCCCCGACAACGTGCTCTTCGCAGAACAACGGATTTCCGGCACCATCGACTTCTATTACGCAGGCGATGATGCCTGGCTTTATGATCTGGCGGTCGTCGCGAACAGTTGGTGTGCACGCCCTGACGGCCAGCTGGACCTTTCTCTCAGTACGGCACTGTGGGAAGCTTATGTGGCGACCCGTCCGCTGCGCGATGACGAGGCCCCCCTGTGGTTTGCCATGCTCCGGATAGCCGCCTTGCGTTTCTGGCTGCTCCGGCTGGATGCGGTGCACTTCCGCCGCCCTGGTGCCATCACCTTCTGCAAGGATCCGGAAGAATACCACCGGATTTTGTTACAACGCCGTCAAGGGCTGTAATTGCACAATACCCAAAGCCAGCCACTTGGCCCCCGAACTGAACTGGACCTGGATTCGACCCTGACGACCGCCTGCCTCGTAATCCAGCACCGTCCCCTCGCCAAATACCGGGTGCCGTAAACGCGAGCCCAGCGGATACGGCATTTCCGGGGCTGCGGGTCGTAGCGCCATGGCGGGACGACTGATGCGCGCGCGCGGACGCAAATCCTGCAAAAGCTCCTGGGGGATTTCCCGCAGAAAACGGGAGGGCATGCTCATTCTTTCACTGCCGTGCAAACGCCGGCTTTCGGCATGACTGAGCACCAGCAGGCGCATGGCCCGGGTCATGCCCACGTAACAAAGGCGGCGTTCTTCCGCGAGACCCTGACCATCTTCCAAAGAACGTTGGTGCGGAAACAGACCCTCTTCCAACCCCACCAGAAAAACCAGAGGAAACTCCAGACCTTTGGCGCTGTGCAAACTCATCAACTGGACGCAGTCTTCCCAGGCATCTCCGGCCCCATCGCCCGCTTCCAGCGCGGCATGGGTGAGAAACTCCGAAAGCATGTTGCCGGGTTGCGGTGCCAGCTCACCCAGTTGCGGATCAGCATGCCAGTCCTGGCCGTACGCACGCGCGGCATTGATGAGTTCATCGAGGTTTTCGAGGCGACCTTCAGCCCGGTCGCCCTCACGACTGTGCCATTCGCGCAGGGCGGTATGCTGCAAAATAATTTCCACACGCGTGTCGAGGTCCTGCTCTTGGGTCTGCTCGGCAAGCGCATCGACCAGATTCAAAAATCCATTGATTTTTGCCTGATTCAGGGCTCCGGCCGCCTGCCAGAGCGACAGGCCCTTTTCGCGGGCAAGAGTGCGCAGGCGTTCGACACTGACCGACCCGATGCCACGCGAAGGCACATTCACAACCCGCTCGAAGGAAGCATCATCATGACGATTGGCGGTCAGGCGCAAATAGGCGAGGGTGTCCTTGATTTCCGCCCGCTCAAAAAAGCGCAGGCCGCCATAAACCCGATAAGGCAAACCTTCACGCACCAGAACTTCCTCAAATGCGCGGGACTGGGCATTGGAACGATAGAGAATGGCGCAATCAGAGCGGCGTCCGCCCTGATCCAGCCACTGCTGAATCCGCCCGATCACATAACGGGCCTCATCAAATTCATTGTACGCCGTGTACAGGTGTACCGCTTCGCCACCAGGCTCGGCGGTCCATAGGGTTTTGCCCATGCGCTCGGGATTGTTGGCAATAACCGCATTGGCGGCCTGGAGAATGGCAGCAGTCGAGCGATAATTCTGCTCCAGGCGCACCACCCGGGCACCCGCAAAGTCTTCCCCGAAACGCAGCAGGTTCTCGACCCGTGCGCCGCGCCAGGCATAAATGGACTGGTCATCATCCCCAACCACAAAAATCTGGCCATGCCGCGCCAGACCTTTCAGCCAGGCATATTGCACCGCATTGGTATCCTGAAACTCGTCCACCAGAATATGCTGAAAACGTCGCTGATAATGATCCAGAATCTCGGGAGACGCCCAAAGCTTCAGGGCATACAGAAGCAAATCCCCAAAATCGAGCAGCCCGGAGCGTTGCTTGGCGACTTCATAGGCCTGATAAATCGGCACAAAAGCCGCAGCCGCCGGTCCCTCGTAGCGCAACACCTGCTCTGGTCCCCAGCCTTCGTCCTTCCAGCGGCCAATGCGCCCCGCCATGGCCCGGGGTGGCCACTGCTTTTCGTCCATCTGCGCCTCGCGCATGAGGCGGCGCAACAAACGCTGACTGTCTTCGGAATCCAGCACCTGGAAATCCGCAGGCAAGTTCAGTGCTTCATGATGCAGGCGAATCAGGCGATGCGCGAGGCCGTGAAATGTCCCCATCCACAGGCCGCGCAGTTCCATGGCGACCATTTTATCAAGGCGTTCGCGCATGGATCGTGCCGCCTTGTTGGTGAAGGTGACGGCCAGAATTTCTCCGGGATGCACCCCCTCTTCGAGCAGATGCGCGATGCGGCTGGTAAGCACCCGGGTTTTACCGGAACCGGCACCAGCCAGCACCAGTGCCGGACCAGGGGGAAGCGTCACCGCCTCCAGCTGACGAGGATTCAGGGTTGACCAATCAGACAAAAAACATTCCTCCCACCCGACCTGGCGGGCTTGAAAACACGGTACAATGGCCGCATTGTGAAAGCAGGCTTACAGGCTTGGCCCTGTCTGCCATAACCCATGATAAGGGGGAACCATTGGAATACAAAGACTACTACAAAATTCTCGGGGTGGAACGCGGGGCCGATGCCGATGCCATCAAGGCCGCGTATCGCAAAATGGCCCGGAAATATCACCCTGACGTCAGCAAGGAAGCCAACGCTGAAGAGCGCTTCAAGGATTTGCAGGAAGCCTATGAGGTTTTGAAAGATCCGGAAAAGCGGGCGGCATATGATCAGTTGGGCAGCAACTGGCGCGCCGGCCAGGATTTCCGCCCACCGCCCGGCTGGGGTGGGCAGGCTGGCGGTTTTGGGGGCGCTGGATTTGGAGGCGCAGACTTTGGTGGCGGCGGCTTCAGCGACTTTTTTGAGTCCCTGTTTCGTCAGCAGCGTGGCGGTGCTGGCGGTTTTCATGGCGGCGGCGCGGGATTTCGCAGCCAGGGCGAAGACAGTGAAGCCAGCATCCAGATCAGTCTGGAGGACGCCGCGCAAGGCGCGCAACGCGACATCAACCTGGAAATGCCTACGCTTGGACCCGATGGCCGGATGCGCCGGGAAGCGCGGCGCCTGACCGTCAAAATCCCCAAGGGTATTCGCGAAGGCCAGAGATTACGGATGGCAGGACAAGGTTCACCGGGCATGGGCGGCGGACCCAACGGCGATCTTTATCTGCAGGTGCATTTTCAGCCCCACCCCAAATTCCGGGTGGAGGGGGCCGATCTGTATCACGACCTGCACATCACCCCCTGGGAAGCCGTGCTGGGTGCCAGCGTTGAGGTTCCCACTCTGGAAGGCAGTGTGCGGATGAAAATCCCGGCAGGCAGCAGTAGCGGCCAGAAGCTGCGCCTCTCCCAGAAAGGGCTGCCCGCTACCGGCAGCAAACCGGCGGGCGATCTTTACGCTATCATTCAGATAGTCGTCCCCAAGAATATCAGCGATGAAGAAAAAGCGCTGTGGACCCAGTTAGGAGAAATATCCAGCTATCATCCCCGCCGTTAGAGAGGAGAGTGCACGATGGTCTCAACACCCATTCAGGTTATTGAAGCGGAACTGCTGGAGGAAGGGGCTTTCTGCTTTGATTTGTCGCGCTTCTGCACCTTGCTGCATTGTGCCGAAGGCGAAGCCGTGCAACTGGTGCACTATGGTGTCATCCATCCCGAAGGCAGCGGTCCCCAGCACTGGCGCTTCCGCAGTCTGGACCTGTATCGGGCCAGACTGAGCCGCCGCCTCGCCCGTGATCTGGAAATTGATCTGGCCGGGGCCGCCCTGGCGGTGGATTTGCTGGAGCGCTTGCGGCATTAGCGGCTCTTGCAGGCCGGAAAGCATGTCTCCCAACGAATCCCTGGACTGGCATATTCATAGATGCAATAGCCCTTTGGGGGAAATGCTCCTGGTAACTGATCCACAGGGCATTTTGCGGGCATTGGATTACTGGGAGGACAGCCAGCACAGTATTCTTGCAGATCTCGGAAGATTATACGGCACGGACCGGATCACGCTGACCAGCGGATCCCTGCCCACGCTGATACGACATAGCCTGGAGGCTTACTGGGCGGGAAATTTGCAGGCACTGACGGTCATTCCTACAAAATCTGCCGGAACGCCCTTTCAGCAGGCAGCCTGGGCGTGGTTACGCAGCATCCCCGCCGGAGAAACCCGCAGCTACAAGGAACAGGCTCAGGGCATGAACCATCCTGCGGCTGTTCGCGCGGTAGGACGCGCCAACAGCAAGAATCCCATTGGTATTGTCGTACCCTGCCACCGGGTCATTGGCAGCAATGGCACCCTGACGGGATATGCGGGCGGCCTGGATCGCAAACGCTGGTTGTTGCAACATGAAGGCGCCCTATCCTGATTCGCACTCTGACCAGAATCCTGATCTGAAGCCGCAACTGCCCCTGTCGCTTGCATTCCAAGATCAGCAGATGGCCGAGTACTGCCGCAATCGCAATACTTCACCAAAAACAGGAAGTCGCTGCTCTGGTGTGAACGAAGGGTTTGGCGTTATTTCCATTGAAAACCTCGCTCCAATCGCAAATGTGTGCTGACCAAGATGTGATTCAATAATCGTGAGGCAGCGTTGAAAGTTCGCATGTCCGCTGGATTGAACCGCAGGGAAGTCTGTGGCACCCAACACGAACCTTTCGGGTCGAAGAATCTGGGCAAATGTGACGTGAACGGTATTGGATGACCACGCCAGAAGTTCGAGACATCGCGCTTCGTCTTCTTTACCCGTTGAAGGGTAAAGCATGGCCTCGGGATACTTGCGTCCCAGGTAAGCAAGAATTGCCGGATTTTCGGTAAGTATGAAGTTGTTGATGATGAGGGCAGGGATGCGGCCTTTAGGATTAACGGCTAAATATTCTGGTGAATCATTATCGCGGTCAGCCGTCGAGACCCTACGAAGTTCAAAAACCTCTCCAATCTCGCGCAATACGACATGCGGCGCAAAGGAACAGGCCCCAGGGGAATAGTAGAGGACGATGGTCATAAGTTATGGAACGGGATGCCAGTGCTCATGCCTACAAACCGAGTTCACTCAGGCTTGGGTGGTCATCGGGTCTTCGTCCCAGTGACCAGTGATAGAGCCGCTCTTTTTCCTGTATGGGGAGATCATTGATGCTCGCAACGCGACGCTGCATCAAGCCCTGACTATCGAACTCCCACAGTTCATTGCCGTAACTGCGGTACCAATGGCCGGAATCATCATGTCATTCATAGGCGAAACGCACAGCCATACGGTGATTGCGGAATCCCCAGAGCTCTTTAATCAGTCGGTAATCTAACTCCTTCGCCCACTTACGCACCAGAAAAGACCGGATAGCCTCACGTCCTGCTGGAAACTCTGTTCGATTCCGCCAGACTGTATCTGAAGTATAGGCCTTTACGACCAGATCGGGATCCCGCGTGTTCCATGGATCCTCAGCCATTCTCACTTTTAAGACCGCTGATTGTTCCGTAAAGGGAGGAATCAGAGTTGGTTCTGGCATGACGCAAACCCTCCTGCATGTAAGGATCAACAAAGTAGAACGATCTGTCTACTCCGATTATTCTAGACAATGTAGAAAGACCTGTCTATCATCATGCGATGAATGTACTAATCCATTCTTCATCCTCGAATCTGGAGAAACCCTCTGCTGCACGTGAACGCATTCTGCGCACGGCGCACACGCTTTTTTATCGCGAGGGCATCCGTAGCACGGGTGTTGATCGCATCATTGCCGAAGCAGGAGTCACCAAGGTGACTTTTTATCGACATTTCCCGAGCAAAAACGATCTGATCCTGGCTTTTCTGGATTATCGCCACCACCTTTGGATGGACTGGTTTCAGGATGCCCTTCAACGATACGGTCATAATCTTCCGTCTATTACCCGAGCTTTGCAGGAGTGGTTTGCCGATCCCGCTTTTAGAGGTTGTGCATTTATCAATACACTCGGAGAAATGGGTAATTCCATGCCTTTGGTTGCACAAAAAACCCTGCAGCACAAAGCCGAGCTGTGCAAAATCATTGAAAATTTATTACCCGATAATAGTGACAAAGCAGACAATGCACGTGCCATTGCCATGGCAATGGACGGCGCCATCATTCGCGCCGCGTGGGGAGAACCGGAGCAAGCCCTGCATGGGTTCAATCAATTGGTTGAAGGAGTCTGCAGACTCACGCCGTAATTAAGACTTCGCCCTTCTCCAGAACTTTGATGCTGTTCTTAGTAAGTCACCCATGAAATCTTTTCGCTCAGGACAACGCCATGCTGAAACGCAATGCCGTAACCAGCAAGCCTTGGCGGTAATAAAAACGGTGTCCGAGTGAATTACTCATGGCTGCGTCCAATAACAGACTGGAACAGCCCAGTAGTTTGCCCTCTGCCTTTAATTCATCTACCAGAATCTTACCGTAACCACGACTGCGGCAGGACGCGTCAATGACCAGATCATCTACATAAATAAAACGGCCATGCACCAGATTATCTTGCACACGAAATCCGGCCAGGCCTACAGGTTGGGTGGCATTCCACAGGGCGAGGAGGCGGTAACCCTGGATGCTCTGATGCTGCCAGCGCAGCAGGAATTCCTGTTCAGAAGCCAGGTGTGGTCGCAGTTGCTGCATGAGTGGGTAGCAGCTTCGGGCTTCGCTTTCGTGGCTGACATAACGCAGATCGACAGCAGAAATATGCTCGCTGTTCGCGTGGGTTGTTTTCACCGGCATTATATATGCCCTCCCGTGATGGCAGGTGGCGGTGAAAAACGCAGGCCAACGCCCAGTCGATTCCAGTAATTGATGGCGCCAATGGCCACCGTAAGATACGCCACTTCTTTTTCCGTGAACTGAGCCTGTAGTGCTTCATAGACGGAATCGGGTGCCCCCTGGGCCGTCAGCGCCGTCAGGCATTCCGCCCAAGCCAATGCGGCCTGCTCCCGCGCAGAAAAAATGCCAGCATCTTTCCAGCCAGCCAGCAGATCCAGCTTGACCGCTTCCACGCCAATTTGGCGGGCGATGTTCAGGTGATACTGGATACAAAATGCACAGCCATTGATTTGCGACACGCGCACCTTGATCAGTTCTGCCAGTTTTTGTTCAAGACCGGAATCCTTGACGGCGGAACCTATTGCCAAAAGCCCGGCGTACACTGAAGGTGCCATTTTGGTGAATACGGAATACTCAATGCGGGAATACTCCATGGACATGACTTGTTTCTCCTGTGGGGGCTTGATAATATCAGAACCCTAACAATATATCAGGGTTCTTACAATATGCGCAGTACGGCTTTAAAACCACCCATCCCTCAAGCAGGAGAAGGCAAACGTGGAGAAAAAGGCTATTTAGGCTACCTGCTACGACAGGCTGCGGGCGCTTACCGGCACCAGATGGAATTGGCGCTTGCCGACCTGCATGTAACACCTCCGCAATTTTCCGTACTGACCATGCTGGCCGCCTATCCCGGCATTTCCAATGCCGATCTGGCTCGACTGGCTCTCCTTACTCCGCAAACAGTCAGCACCATTGTCGCCAATCTGGAACGCGCCGGGGCCATTGTGCGTCAGCCGCATCATTACCATGGTCGTATCCAGCAGATTGATCTCAGCGAAATAGGCAAGTCTTTATTGGCGACCTGCCGTGAGCGGGTGCAGGGTATTGAGCGCCATCTGGCCGATGGGCTTTCCCAAGAGGAGGGATCGGTACTGCGGAAATGGCTGGTTCGCGTCGCCACATCAGCTCCACGGTAGTTATCTATCCCGCTTGCACATTGCCAGTCAGCGGATTCATCGCATAATAGGCGGCATAGC
>DYJM01000159.1 GCA_020723125.1 Acidithiobacillus ferrivorans | reverse complement strand
CACTAGGAGGCCATCTATGTTGTCAATACGGAAGACACTACACTACCTTGTCTCTATCTGCGTAACCTCAACCTTCGTCGTCATTCTTGCACTGCTACCAACAAGCGCGAATCGTGCTGGCATCGTCGAAGGACGACCAGCAGCGGGAAACCTGTGGACCGTAACAAGCAGTGCCGATTCAGGGCTTGGTAGCTTACGTCAAGTTTTGCTCAATGCCTCAAATGGAGATACCGTGGTCTTTTCACCTTCAGTATTCCCGCCCTCAAGCCCGATGACGATCATGTTGACCAGTGCGCTGCCGACAATCACCCAGGACAACCTGACCATCGATGCCAGCGATGCCGGAGTGATCCTCGATGGCAGCCTGATTACGGGCGAGGGTGGGGGATTGAGCGTCGAAGCCAACGGCGTAACGGTGCGTGGCTTGCAAATCGTCAATTTCCCCGGCAGTGGCATTCAAATTTTCGGCGCACATAACTGGATTGGCGGTGATCCGGACCTGGGCAGCGGGCCATTTGGGCAGGGCAACTTGGTGAGCAAAAATGCCCAGGCAGGGATCGCCATGATCGACACTGGCACGTATTCGAACACCATCCAGGGCAACCTGATCGGCGTGGACCCTACCGGCCAACTCGACTGGGGCAATGGTGGAGATGGCATTCACCTCAATGCGGCCCACCACAACCTGATCCTGGAAAATGTGATTGGCGGAAACACAATGGGAATTCAGGGTTGCTGCACCACCGAGACCAGCCATAACACCATCCAGGAGAACTGGATCGGCATCGGGCGGGATGGAACAACACCGATTCCCAACGATATCAACGGGGTCTGGTTCCATGATGGGGCCAGCGACAACATTGTCGGTCCAGGCAATCTCATCGCCCACAATCTTTCTGCGGGGATCATCATGCACACCGCGGCATCGAAAGGAAACACCATCACCCAAAACCAGATCTTCGGAAACGGTAGTGGGATCGAGTTAGTAGATGGCAGTAATGGTGGTATTTCATCGCCTAACATCACGGCATTTGGTTTGGCCTCGGGGACGATCATGGGATCTGCCTGCCCGGGTTGCCGCGTGGAGATTTTTTCGGATCAGGAGGATCAGGGCGGCACGTTCGAGGGGTTTGTGCAGGCAAACGCATCGGGTTATTTTGTCTTCGACAAAGGATCAGCCTTTACCGGCCCACACCTGACAGTCACTGCAACCGATGCGGCCGGCAATACCAGTTCTTTTTCTGCCGCAACGAGCGGTTCGGGCGCTGAACTGACCCTGCAGGTGGGCAATGCAAACTTTATCTCCACTATTCGTACCAAACAATCGGTTGAGCTGTTGGAAAACCATATCTCCGGCCATACCGCCACACCCCACCAGTCAGGCATGGATTACGAAGCGTTCAAAGCATATCAGCAGGCAGAGGTTTTCGAGCAGGGATTAAAAGGGATGCATATCTACCTCAACGAGGGGGAGGAACCCATTGATTGGAGCCGCTCGGATTACACCATCGAACCGATCGACGACGCCTGGATCGATCTGTTGGGGGAAAATGGGGTGTACGTCGTCTTTGGCCTGAGTTTTTGGGATAAGGATAACCATCCCGATGGCTGGCCCCCCATCCCTTCCCGATTCACCACCGAAGAAGAGATTCAACGTTACCTGGATTACGTTCATTTTATCGTCGATCACTTCAAAGGCCGTGTTGCTTATTACGAATTGTGGAACGAGCCAGACAACATGGGAACCTCCTTCCAGTTTATCGAGCCGGAGGATTATGTCGAACTGATCCGGCGCACTGTGCCAGTGATCCGCGCTGCGGATCCGGACGCAAAGGTGGTTGTTGGGGCTGTTTCCTACCTGATGAATCCGTACTGTCAGGCATACATCAACACTATCATCCAATCAGATGTTCTGCCGTTGGTGGATGTGATCTCATTCCACCCGATGTTTGGCACCTCCCCGGAACACGAGGAGCATCGAGATTATTACTACGCTTATCCCCAGATCGTGCGAGATTTTCAAAGGGATGCCTATGCCAATGGCTTCACCGGCACATTTCGCGCAGACGAAATCTACTGGTGCAGTCCCGGATATAACTGTGGGCATGCCGGGTTTCCTATGCACACGGAATATACGGTGCCCAAGTATCTTGCGCGCGGCACGATCACCAACCTGGGTTTGGGTTTGGTGGCTGGCGCGGGCACTTCATCGCATGTGCCGAGAGCCTTTACCGTAATCCGTAATCTATCCACCATTTATTCCGGGGCTGGCGTTACACAATTCCTGGTCGAGATCAGCACCACGATTACCAATGTGGTCAGCTACACATTTTCTCTACCCGATGAGAGCTACCTGGTGGCTCTATGGAATGATGGCATTGCAGTGGATGAAGATCCTGGGGCTAACGCAACCGTTGAACTGCCAGGCTTTGCCGGGTATGTGGCGACAGGATTAGATCCATTGCACAGCATTCAACAATCCCTTGTCACTCACGATGATGGTGATACCTTGATCATCGAGAATCTCCTATTGAAGGATTATCCCCTGCTTATTCGGCTCACCCCACCCAGGCAAATCTATCTACCCCTGGTGATGAGAAAATAACTATGGAAGACCTGGGTTGGAGAGTAACAGAATTGCGCTACAGGCTGCCGCCCAGTGATGGTAGGCGGGGTCATCGCTGACCCCGCCCCCACTACAGAACC
>DYJM01000043.1:15583-18171 GCA_020723125.1 Acidithiobacillus ferrivorans | reverse complement strand
GAAGTACCTGAAGTTCACGTCATCCTGATTCGTTAGCAAAAAGCTTTGCCTCTTTCTTTGTGCGGTGGCCTTTCTTACACTGTGCGCTACTTTTTCATTTGAGATTTTTATGCGCGCCAGTCAGATTTTCATTCCGACCCTGAAAGAAACGCCCGCCGAGGCGGAACTTGTCAGCCACCAGTTGCTGCTGCGCGGGGGCTTTATTCGCCGCCTTGCCTCGGGATTATATACCTGGATGCCCCTGGGCTTGCGGGTATTGCGCAAGGTGGAACGCATTGTCCGCGAGGAAATGGATCGCAGCGGCGCCCAGGAAGTGCTGATGCCGGTGGTGCAGCCCGCCGAGCTGTGGCAGGAATCAGGACGCTGGGAAAAATACGGGCCGGAACTGCTGCGCCTCAAGGATCGCCATCAGCGCGATTTTTGTCTGGGTCCTACCCATGAAGAAGTCATCAGCGATCTGGCACGGCGCGAAATTCATTCCTACAAGCAGCTTCCCGTCAATTTTTATCAGATTCAGACCAAGTTCCGCGACGAAATCCGGCCCCGTTTCGGGCTGATGCGTGGTCGCGAATTCATCATGAAAGATGCGTATTCCTTTCATATGGATCATGCTTCTCTGGAAATCACTTATCAGACCATGTACGACGCTTACCAGCGGACCTTCACCCGCCTGGGTCTGGATTTTCGGGCGGTGGAGGCTGACAACGGGGCGATTGGCGGTAAGCGTTCCCACGAATTTCACGTTCTGGCCGATTCCGGGGAAGATGCCATTGTGTCCTGCGACCATTGTGATTATGCGGCCAATATGGAAAAAGCCAGCAGTCCCGCTAAAGTTGCGCCCGTAGAAGCCCCTCTGGAGGCGGCGCGGGTGCAGACGCCGGGTATCCGGACGGTGGCCGAGCAGGCTGCCATGCTGGGCATTTCCAGCAGCCAGATCGTCAAAACCGTGCTGGTCGTGGCGGGTGAGCAACCGGTCATGCTGCTGTTGCGCGGCGATGACGAACTGAACCTGATCAAGGCTGCCCATGCCCTGGAAGTGGACGAAGTCAGAATGGCCACACCTGAAGAGGCCGAATCTGCTACTGGTGCTCCTCTTGGTTTCATCGGCCCCAAGGATTTAAGCACGGCTATTCGGGTGCTGGCTGATCATCGCGCCCTGAATGTCAGCAATTTCAGTACCGGTGCCAATGAAATGGATACGCATTGGGTGAATCTCAACTGGGATCGTGATCTTTCCCGCCCGGACAGCGCCGACCTGCGCAATGTCCGGGCTGGCGACCCTTGCCCCCACTGCAGTGCCGGTACGTTGGGCATCCGCCGGGGCATTGAGGTAGGGCATGTGTTCCAGCTCGGGCAGGTTTACAGTGAGCGCATGAAAATCACTGTGCTGGACGAAAGCGGACGCGATGCCACAGTGACCATGGGTTGCTACGGAATTGGGGTATCACGGGTGGTGGCAGCGGCGGTGGAGCAGCATTTTGACGAACGCGGCATTATCTGGCCCGCGTCTTTGTCTCCCTTCGATGTGGGCATTGTCGCCATCAATGCCCGCAAATTTCCAGAAGTTGCCGCCGCCGCTCAGGCCCTGCATGATCGTCTGGAGCAGGCCGGTTTCAGTGTACTGTTGGATGATCGGGATGAGCGACCGGGGGTGCAGTTTGCGACCATGGATTTGATCGGCTTGCCCCATCGGGTGGTGGTCAGTGACAAGGTACTGGCGCAGAATGTCTGGGAATATCGGGCGCGCCGCGCCAGCGAAAACACGCTGGTGAATGAAGCCGAACTGATGGACCTCCTGAATGCGGGTTCGCCCGTTCATCAACCATAAGGATCAGGATCATGGGTAACTTTCCAGTGCAACATGTTCTGGTGGCCGTGGATTTTTCAGAAATGGCGCTGCCTACCGCGCTGGCGGCGGCTCAGGAAGCGCGACTGCATCAGGCCAAACTCACCGTCATCCATGTGTTCAACCCGCAAATGCTGAATTTGCAGATGCCTGAGGAAATCCTGCCCCCGACCCTGGATCTGCGGGAAAAACTGCTGCATCTGGCCCGCGCCGAAATGGACAAGCTCCACAAGGCCCTGGAAGCCGAAGGGGTACAGCCGGAAGTGGTGCTGGAGGAAAGTGCGGACAACATTGGCCGCGCCATTGCCGCTTATGGCACGGCCCATCAGGCCGACCTGCTGGTGGTCGGCAGCCATGGTCATAGTGGTCTGGGACGCTTATTATTGGGCTCTGTAGCCAATGACGTGCTCAACCATGCCCACTGTCCGGTGCTGGTGATCAAACATGATGGTGGGCACTAGCCCAAACGGGAGGGAACCGATGACCATTGCCGAGAGTGACCTGGAGCAAATTGGTACCTATGTCCGTAACCATATGGGGGAGTGGCTTGCACAGCTCAGCCTGGGCAAGCCACCTGCTGTCTATGAGATTGAGCTGCGTGAACGCATGGTCCGTGTGGAAGAAGCCTTGCATCAGACCAATTTGCGTCTGGAACAGGGATTCCAGCTCATGGACAAGCGCTTTGAGCAAATCGAAAGACGTTTTGAGCAGGTCGATAAACGTTTCGAACAGGTCGATAAAC